>CAXBOL010000315.1:0-6003 GCA_963977295.1 uncultured Opitutaceae bacterium | reverse complement strand
GGGCGCCGCACTGCAGACCGGCATATTCGCTTCGGTTCAGTTATCTCAAATACAAGCCACGCTGGTAATTCCTTGCTGGTGTGAGAGCGCCCGTCTTCCCCAATTTCTCCGGGAACTTGCTGCCGACATCGCGGCCTCACCGCTCATCGTTGAGGTTTTGGTCGTCGACGACGGTTCCCCCGAAGCCGAAGTTACGGCCACCCGATCCGTCGTCGCCGCCGTCACGAAGCAGTATCGATTTGTTCGTCCGATGCACTCGCTCCCGCACCAGGGCAAAGGTGGAGCCATCTACGCAGGTTGGAGATCGGGGGCCTCTTCGTCGCGCTGGCTCGCCTTCGTTGATGCCGATGGCGCCGTGCCGGCTGCCGAAGTGGTCCGCGGACTGCGCCATGTCATTGCATCCGGTGACGATCAACAAATCCTCGCCGCCTCTCGCTACCACCAAGATTGTAGCCGCAAGGTTCGTCGTGGCTTCATTCGCCAACGCTCGGGCGGCTGGTTTGCGAATTGGGCGAAACGGAAACTCAAGATCGGCGCCGACGACAGCCAATGCGGATTCAAGATCGTCCCCGCGGCGTGGTGGCGCGCGCAGGGCCCCTGGTCCGAACTCGGCTACGCGTTCGACCTCGAACTCCTCGTCGCCGCTCGAAACGGGCAGGTCACGATCACCAACTTCCCTATCGCTTGGCAGGAAATCGGAGGATCCAACGTAACGTGGCGTGACGGCATGCAACTGGTTGAAGCGGTCAAACGACTCCGCACCTGAATCAATCACCCCTGCTTCATGGAGAACGCCAAAATCTTGCGCAGCTCTTCACGATTATTGGCATCAAAAAACTCCACTGGGTTGTAGTCATCGGTCAGCACTATTCCCACGGCCGAATCGACGGACACCTCGTGGCTGTAGGTATACCTGACCTCATCACGGACATACACATGCACATTTGAAAAATCCGTCCGCGGCGCCCGGACCAGCGCGGGCTGATTACTCGCCACAAAAAACATACCGCCACGCTGAGATGCGTGCAGTTTCACCGAGGTGAAAACCGCCCCCAGCGTTTTGTTCAGCGAGCCTACAAAGTAGTCGTGCCCTGGTTTCAAATCGCCAAAACAGTTGATCACCAGAACCCCATCAGGATTTAATCTCGCCCGCATCGATTCGAACGCCTCGCGACTCATCAAATGCGACGGCGATGAGTCTCCTAAAAACGCGTCCAATACCACCACATCGTAGAGAGACTTCGACGTATTCAAGAGATGGCGACCGTCATCGAGGGTGAGCTCGACCCGACTGCGATCAAAATCGAAAAACTGCTCGGCCACCGGCACGATGGCGGGGTTGATTTCCACCACATCCACCTTGGCTCCAGCGGCCGCGAAATCCATCGGCACAATACCCACGCCCAAACCGATACAGAGCACCGACCGGATTTCCGGCGTATAAGCCCGAGCCAATTCGGACAGCATATAAGTGAACATCGCGGTGCTCTGGCTGGTCGTGGGATCGTAGCTGTTTTGCACCAGAAAGTCGTTGAGCAAATAACGCTGGGTCGGCCCCAATTCACAGACCTGCAACATGCCAAAGTGAGAATTGCCCCGGAACAATTCATCCGCTCCGCCCAACCGGGCAGCATGTTGCTGTTGACTGAGAAACACGGCGAACGGCAATAGCCCCCACGCTCCCACCAACGCACTGAGATCTTTTCGCCCCCGGGCAAATGCCACGAAGTAGGTGGTGGCAACCAACACCAAAACCGCTGCACACCCAAACATGGTCGTGGAATTGGCCAGCCGAGGGATCATCACATAGCCGACTCCGGCGGTGCCGGCAAAACTCCCCATCGTCGAGATTGCCGAGAGTGTTCCGAGTCGAGTGCCGAGATTGGCTAAAGACTGACTCACCGACTTGATTAAAAATGGCACCGTCATCGCCATCAGTGTCAGCGGCACAAAAAATAGAATCGTCGAAGCGACGATCGATCCAAACGCCAAATTGAATTTGAGGGCAAAAAACGCGACCGGCTCCGTCGCAGGCACACTCGCGGCACACCATATTCCAGCGACGAGGTAGCCCGTATAGAGTGGAGACAATTGGGAGGAGCGATCCGCCAATTTACCACCCAACATATAGCCGCAAGCCAACGCCACCATGGTGACACTGATTTGTGCCACCCAGACAAAATGGGAGGTGCCCAGATACGGGGCCAACATCTTGGCTCCCAGGATTTCCACCACCATCAGCACTCCACCGGCGATTGCGGCCGTGACATAAAGAAAGCGATTGGTTCCTTTCGAGTTCGGAGGCGAAATTTTCGTTTTCGGAGGCGAAACCGAGGACTTGGATTTTTTTGCCATCAGTTAAAACAAACTTCCCTGGGGATCGGGCGGAGCAACTTTATTGGCGTCAAGAAAGGCTTCATATCGCTTTACCCAATCATCCAGCTTTTTGAGGTAATAACTGTCATCGTATGGCGAGCTCTGGGCGTCAAAAAACTCCATCGGGCGCGCACGTTGCCAGTCGCTAGTCTGCCCTTTTGCCTTCGGCACCATAAAAAAGGTCACCCGATCCCCCATCCGAGGCCGCGGCGTCATCAACAGCGCAACTTCTGCGGTCGCTCGCCGTGGTTTGCCGCCTCCCGCGATAAAGCTTTCGTAAGTCTCAGGATTTTGGTTTAGCGACTCGGACTTAGCCAGTTCGGTGACCGGTGTCTTATGATTTGAAATCGCCTCCCGATAGCTTGCGACCAAGTCCGATGGGGATTCGCTGCCGACACCCAGCAGGTGCGAGATCAGGCTGTCACTGAGGCGTTGCAAAAAGGGTTCCTTACCCCGCGAGCGCAACGCACTGCCCTTCAAAATGATCTGTTCTCCGTCATAAAGCGCGTAGTTCTTCGCCTTGTAGCAGAACATCGCTTCATAACGACCATCGTATTCCAGTTCGATGCCCTTGGGTAGAACCGCCGCCGCCTTCTTCAAGAGGTCTTCCGGCTGTTCAAAATACTCTGCGCTCGAAAGGTAAATCCCATCGGTGTCTGCTTCGAGGATCGTGGCACCCTGACGCGACAATTCATCGATCAAGTCCTGCAACAGTTCGCGACCGCGCCTGGTCACTTCGGCGGCCAACTCCCCATCACCGAATCGCGCCCCCGAAAATCCGAGGTATCCGTAGAACGAGTTGATCAGTATCTTGAAACTCGACTGTCGCGCACTCGCCTCCGCCTTGATTTCTGCATCAGGAGAGGATCGGGCGAGTTCCTTGTAGTGCAGTCGGTATTCCCGTAACTGCCTGAGCAACGGAATGAAAACACCCAGTGGATCGTTCTTCGGGTTGCGCCCGATATTCAGGAGTAAACTCGGGTAAAGTGACGCGACGTCGAAATGCAGCACGTGATGAAAGACTCCTTCCTGAAAGCTCCTCGTGTAGCCACCTTCAAACGGAGTCACCAGCGGCGGGGTCGGGGTCGACCGCCTTGCATGATAATAGTGCTCCAGAAACAACAGGTCTATCTTCCCGGTCGTGCCGCGCAGCGTCGCTTCCTGCAGGGTAATGGGAAACGTGCGCACTTGTTCGAAATACGTCGGCAACAACCTATCAGCGATACCCCGGGTTTCGCGCAAATCATCACTGAGGTAGGCCAAAAATGCCTCCCGGTCTTGTTCATAAGCCGCGTGGATCTTGTTGCCCGCAAGGTAGGTGCGATCCCCTCCGTCACTCGGGGTGATACCAAAATGCACGGCCACATCCTTCAGCCCAAACGCCGTCAACTCCCGCGTGGTGATGTCGTAAAGTTGCACCAGAAGGTAGGTATCCACGACCGTCCGCCCCGGTAAATCGCAGCGGGGAAAATCGATCCATCGCTCGGCCACCTTTAAGCGACTGTTCCGGAATTCCGCTTTCAACCCGAAACGACCCCAAGCACAGGGCACCTTGTGTCGTTTCGCCCGGAGTTTCAGATAGTTCAGGTCAAACTTGAAAATATTATGCCCTTCAACCGCATCGGGATCCTCCTCCGCTAAGATGCGGTTTAGGTCGGTCAACATCGCCTTCTCCGCAGCATCAGTCATCTCCGCCAAGACCAGCGTTCTTTCCCGGTCACCGAATCGCAGGCCAATCGCCAACACTCGATCTTCCGGAAGAGTTGCATCACTGAAAGATCCGGTGCTCGACGCCGTCTCGATGTCTAATTGGCAGCGGCGCAGCTGGCCAAATCCGAGATCCGCATACAACCGCTGTCGGGTTTCCAGTAGATACTGACTTTCCCAAGGGCGCACCGCATCGATGGCGACTTCACCCCTCGCCGCTTTCGCAAAAGAGGTGTAGTCCGCCAAATTCTTAGTTCGCGCCAACCAGCGGTAGGCTCCATCGCCTTCAAGGGGAATAATTTCGGCTGGATGGCCAAGTGCGCCCCGGGGCTCGCCACTCAGCCAAGCAAACGGCTGCAAGGGTTCGACTGACTCTTCCCGCCCTCCTTCCGAAGTAGAGAACGAGCGATGGACCTGCCCGTCCCGATCCACCCAAAGTCCGCAAAGTGATCCCGCCATGTCGAGCGGGCCTCGCTTAGAACGGACGAACGTAAATCGTGATCACCGCGATCGCCACCAAGGCAAAGACGATGGACATGAACAAACCGGCTTGATTGCGCTTGCGGTATCCAATGCCCGCAAGGGCGGCCAGTCCCAGCCAGCACACCAGTTTCACGATCGCCCAAGCCGGAAAGCCATACTGCAGCTTGTGCAGCAAACCGATCCCCGAGACCAACATCACCAAGCTCGCGATTCCTGTGATGATCATGACTTTCTTCTTCGATTCCGCCGCCGCGGCGAAACCGTAGAAAGTGCCTCCTGTGAGGACAATAAGCGAAAGAACGTGGAGGACGTGGTAGAAAGCAGGAGACATTGTGATTAGGAAAAAAATTACACCCCGCATGTGCCGTATGCCAAAAGGCTCAGGACCTTTTTAGGTTAAGGTGGGCACCTCCGATGATCGCCTCTGTCTTCCGATTTACGGCCCGACATTAACAACCACCAAACGGTTCCCGAAGTATCTCAAAGGCAAAGAGCAGTATAGAAGCACCTCGAACACGGCAGGGTGAACGAGAAAGCTAGGTTCAACACCCCATTCGTCAAACGCTATCGTCGATCTGTTTTCGTCAGACTTTTCTGGGGCGATCCGGGTAAGCTCAAATTAGTGACCTGAATCTGGAAGTTAGACCGACGTCTATTGAGAAATAGACTTTAGCGCGACGCGTTCTGAGGTAGGGCGTGACCGCCCTCCGTCGCCCCGCTTGGCGGGACTTTGGAGGACACGCTGGGTGCGCCGCAGGCTGAGGGTCGATGAAGCCAGTGTCAGCGGCAAGGATGGCGAAGAGTTGCAGGATTCGCGTTGGGACAGATGCGGACGGCCCAGCGGTCCGTCCCTACCTTTTGTCGTCCGAACCATTCAAGACTTTGATATTAGCAACGCGTTCTGAGGTAGGGCGTGACCGCTGGGCGCGCCGCAGGCTGATGGTCGATGAATCCAGTATCAGCGGCAATGGTGGCGAAGCGTTGCAGGATTCGCGTTGGGCAGATGCGGACGGCCCAGCGGTCCATCCCTACCTTTTGTCGTCCGAACCATTCAAGACTTTGATATTAGGGTTTGTTGCCAAGCGACGGAAACCCGAATCACCACTCAATGGAATCCTAACGATTCCATCTGGAATCCGTTTCACTTCGTGTCCACTCAAGCTCCTTAAAATGTTTCAGCGCGTAGTCGGTAGACGGAGCCTTTCGTGTCCATTCGTGGTTAAAAAATCTGCCCCCTGGAAACGGATCCAGATCAGCACGGACTAACCGTCGAGCAGACTTGATTCCAGATGCTCGATAATCAACTCCTGCACCGTGGCTAAAAAAAGATAACACATGAAGGCACGACGATCCGCTTCGGGCAGCACGTCCATATCGACTTCCCCGTGCTCCAACATTTCGTCGCTTACCTCTCCCGAAAACTGATCCCGCAGTCGC
>CAXBOL010000314.1:0-6019 GCA_963977295.1 uncultured Opitutaceae bacterium | reverse complement strand
AAATGCCGAGTCGCACCCGGAAACTCTCCAACGTAGGCGTGGCGGCACCGGCCACTTCACGATAGACGGTGCGCACAGTCGGACGGTTGTCAGCGGGCGCTTGACGTTGGGGGCGCGGTCCATCGCCTCCGCGATTGCCTCCCCCTCCGCCACCGCCGCCGGGACCTCCGGCGCCACGCTGGGGCAGTTCGATACCCTTTTCCTGCGCCAGTTGGCGGACTTTGGCCATGATCGCGGCATCGGGACGACCTTCGCCGTCCCAACCGGCTTCGCGCATGAGGGCCCGGAATTGCTCGCGGGGATCAGCCGGATCGGCGGATTCAGTTGCCGTGGCCGCCGGGGCGTTGGGTTGCTCTTTTTCGATCACAGTTACCCCCTCAGGCACCCGCACGCGCAGGGCGCTGTTCGGGACGCGCACCACGTTTTGGCGGGCGGCGGTGATGATGGACACGTTGGCGGTCATGCCGGGTTTCAGGCGCAACTCCGAGTTGTCGACACTGACGATGGTGGAATAGACAATGACTGACTGTTCACGTTGCGGGGAGTTGCGAATTTGAACAACTTTGCCCCGGAAAGTTCGGTCCGGATAGGCGTCGACGGTGAAGTTCACATCCTGATTTAGCGCGATCGAGCCGATGTCGGCTTCGGAAACGTAAGCGTTGATCTCCATCTCCCGCAGATCGTTAACGAGCGTAAAGAGGGTGGGCGCGTTCAGACTGGCAGCGACGGTCTTACCCACCTCGGCGAGACGATCAATCACGATGCCGTCGATAGGAGCGTAGAGCGTGCAGCGTTCGAGATCGGTTTCAGCATTGGTGACGGACGACTTGCGAGTTAGCAATTGGGCATTGGCTTGGGCCAGTTGGGCGTCGGATTGGTCGACTTCCTGGCGAGAGACCAGATTCCGCTCAAACAGGGAGTGCGAACGCTCGTTGTTGAGCGTGGCGAGGCGGAAATTAGCCTCGGCGTTGGCGAAGTCAGCTTTGGCGGAGGCCAGACGGGATTCGTAGGTGGCCGGGTCGATGCGGGCCAGAACGTCCCCCTGTTTTACGTGATCATTGAAATCGACCAGAACCTCCGTGAGTAGGCCGGAAATTTGCGAGCTGACGTCGACCTCCAGCACAGGTTGTAAACCGCCGGTGGCAGTGATGGCTTGAACCACATCACCGCGAGTCAGCGCGGCAGAATTGAAGGCAATCGCCGGGGCTTTGGCCGAGGCCCGGAAGAAAAACCACCACGCAGCGCCACCGACGACGGCGACGACAAGGAGGAGGGCGACGATGGAGAAGCCGGATTCAGATGAACGAAGGCGAGATGAAGCGGGGCCGGGAGGTGTGCGCACGAGGAGAATCGATTAATGTCTATGGAACGATACCGGGAAATTAGGCCGGGGAGCATGGGGAGACGCCGGCAGTTAGACCGTGGTTACAACGAATGCACGCCGAGTTAAGGAATTCTTGTTGCCGGGCGAAACTGTGCGGAATTGCGTGAAGCGGTGGGTCAAGTCGGTCCGCTTATCATTATGCGTGTTTGCTCCTTTTTTCTCCGCTTGGTTGGATTTGCGATGGTTTTGTCGATAGTGCTGGAGGGCGCGGCATGGGCGCAGACGCCGACGCCACAGTTGACGCCGGTTGAGTCGCCCTTCGATTTTTATGCGGGACGTCAATTTGCGGGAAAATTGCCCCGGCCCGAAGAGCTTTTGGGTTACGAGCCGGGAGAGTCTTACGCGGACTACGGGGAGTTTCTGCGGGTCTTGGAAACTTATGCGGCCAAGTCCGATCGCCTCAAAGTGATGCCAACGGGGATGACCAACGAGCGTCGCCCCATGCATCTCCTAGCAATCTCGTCACCGCGAAACCTGGCCAAATTGGACCAAATCAAAGCCGCCAATCAACGGTTGGCTGATGGTCGATCGACCTTAAGCGATCGTGACCGGGACCGCTTGATCGCCAAACAGCCGATTATCGTGTGGCTCGGTTACAACATTCACGGCGATGAGGCGGCGGGCACGGAGGCGGCGATGCGCGTAATTTATGCGTTGCTTGACGGCAAAGGCGCGGAGCTCGGACGCTGGTTGGACGAAGCCGTGATATTGATAAACCCGTGTCAGAATCCGGATGGACGCGAGCGATTTGTGACCTGGGCTCGGGCGCACAGTCGGGGCCGACCAGAGACCTTTGCTTGGGAAAAGGAAAATCCGTGGAGCGTGCGGGGGCGGTTGAACCACTACTACTTCGACCTCAATCGGGACATGATTTCAATGTCCCAAGCCGAAAGCCAAAACAGCGGCGCCGCGTTTTTGGATTGGCTGCCTCAAGTCGCGGCCGACCATCACGGCGAAACTAAAGAATATTTTTTCCCGCCCGCGGCCTCGCCGATCAATCCGAATGTTGCGGCCGAATCAACCGAGCAATGGATGGACACTTTCGGCCAAGGGCTGGCGACGGCCTTCGACGCGCAGGGGTGGATGTATTACGTGCGTGACCAATTTGATCTGTTTTATCCCGGCTATTGGGACAGTTGGCCGTCATGACTTTTGAAACCACGGCCGGAGGGAAGGCGGGTCTTAAAATGGAGCGCGATGATGGCACTGTTACGACCCTGCGCACGGCGATCGCGAAACACTTTACCGCCAGTATGGCGACCATCGCCACCGCAGTGGAACAACGTGAGGAACGCCTGCGTGACTTCCGGGAGCATTTTGTATCGGCCATGCAGGTGACGGGTAAAGGACAACTCCGGCGGGTTTACCTCGGGGATTCCGATCCCGAACGTCGTAATGCCATGGTGAAAGTGTTGCTCCGACAGGGGATCGAAGTGCAGGTGCTGGGAGAGAAAACTGAAGTTCCCGACGCGTTGAATTACCTTGGTGGCGAGGCCGCATCGACAGGGTTCCCCGCCGGGACCTGGATGATTGACCTAGCGCAACCGAAAGGTCGTCTGGCTCGAGCGTTGTTGGAGCCCCATACGCCGATTGATGAGGAGTTTCTCGGTCGCCAAATCGATAAGAATACCCGCAACGCCGCTCGGGGCACGAATGTAACGGAAGATGGTTGGGAGTTTTATGATGTGACCGCATGGACCCTGCCGTTGATGTATGGGGTGGAAGCCTTCATGTCGGACGAGTCACCGGTGGTGTCCGCGGTGCAATTGATGGCGGTGCCCGCGGATACGGGAGATGCCCCCACGCATCTGGCAAAATCGGCTTACGTGATTCCAGTGGGCAGTGATAGTTCGCAGCAAATTGTGATCGATCTCTTGTCTGAAGGCTACCGGGTCGCCACGGCGGTGCGACCATTCGATGCGGGCGGGCAAGCGTTTGATCGAGGATCGTTTATCGTGCGAGTGGAACGCAATCCTGCGACCCTGCACGCCCGTATTCGAGAGTTGGTAGCTGAGCGAGGAGCGAAAGTCGTGGCGATTGATACGGCGTGGACGATGCAAGGCATCACAGGGATCGGATCTGAATCGGTCTATGCTTTGACCCCGCCCAAGATCCTCCTCGTGGCCGGCGACGGGGTTGATCCGAATAGCTATGGCGCTCTGAGTTTTCTTTTCGAGAAAACCTTCGAGATCGATCACGTGCCGGTGGCGACGTCGCGTGTAAAGAGCGTGGATCTCAGTCAGTTCAATGTCGTGATAATACCCTCGGGGTATTCGACTACGATCGACAAAGAGCTGGGGCTGGTCGGTAAGGAAAATTTAAAGTCGTGGATCGACGCCGGAGGAACGTTGATTTGTTTGGGCGGAGCCGTGGAATGGGCGGTCGAATTGGGGGCCGATTGGACGTCGGTGACGAAGTTGGAGGCCACTGAGGACCAAGAAGGGACGGACGACGTCGCGACATCAGAACCGTTGGAAGTTCCCGGGGCCTTTTTACGGACCGTGTTGGACCGTGATCACTTTTTAAGTTTTGGCTACAAGGACGATACCATGCCGATGCTAGTGGATTCCGATCTCTTTCTAACCGCGTCCGCTACGGGCACGAATGTGCTGACCTTCGCCGAGGAAGGGCTGTGGATGAGTGGCGTGGTTTGGCCCGGCAACACGGAACGTTCGGTCGCAGGCACGGCTGCGGTGGTCGACGAACCACTCGGCGACGGGCATCTCGTTTTATTCCACGATGAGCCGGGATTTCGCGCGCTGTGGTATGGAACCGTCCGCATGTTTTTGAACGCGATAATTTATGGACCGGGCTTGCGGAACGAAAACGGAAGTTACCAACCTTAGGGGTCGTCCTCGGCGAAGCGACGTTGTGGGTTTCTCTTTCGCAAACGGGTTGATTTACCTCGTTAAGCGCAATTTAATTGATTTAACGTTCGCTCCGGGATGAAGGCCAAATTTTCCACTCCAGGTCGGAATGTCCGGGGGATCGCGTTGCCTTCGGGATTTCGACTGAGCGGGATTGTCAGCGAAGTCTTAATGCTCATCAGTCTCGTCTGGGCTGCGACCAACGATGCCAAAGCCCAGCGAGTGAAGCCGGAGCCGAGACCGGCGGCGATCACGGTGGTGATGGACGACAATTATCCTCCCTACACCCTGAAGGACGAAAATGGCAACCTGCAGGGAATCACGATAGACCAATGGAGGTTGTGGGAAGAGCGAACGGGCATAAAAGTCGAATTGATCGGGATGGATTGGGCCGAAGCACAGCTTCGCATGAAGGAGGGGGAATTTGATGTAATCGACACGTTGTTTAAGACCGAAGAACGTTTGGGTTATCTCGATTTCACGGAGCCATACGCGAAGATCGAACAGTCGGTCTTTTTTCGCACCGGGATCTCCGGGATCACCGACATGGCTTCCCTCCGAGGGTTTGCCGTTGCATCCAAAACGGGCGGGGCATCCACGAATCTATTGAGGGAACGCGGGATCGAGACTTTGTTATTGTTTCCGAACTACGAACAGATTGTCGCCGCGGCGGGTGAGCAAAAGGTGAACGTGTTTGTGATGGATGATCCGGCCGCATTGTATTTGCTCAACCAACTTAATCTCGCGGCCGAGTTTAAGAAATCGCAGACGATCAATTCTGGTGAGCTGCACCGCGCGGTGCGGCGAGGAAACCCGGCTCTGTTACAGGTCATACAGCAAGGGTTCGCGGACTTGTCGGCCGAGGAATTGCGGGTGATTGATGAACATTGGTTTGGCCAATCGCTCGCAAATGACGGTTACTGGCGGAGGCTGGGACAACTCGCGATTGTCTTGATGGCGGTCGCCCTGGTGCTGGTGACGTGGGTCTGGTTGCTGCGACGTGAAGTGAACCGACGCACTCGGGAATTGAAGGAGAATCAAGCTCTGCTGGAAGGATTAGTGGATCACTCGGTGGCGTTGATTTTCGTGAAGGATTTGCAGGGGAGATATCTGATGGTGAACCGACACTTTAGTGCAATTTTGGGCAGGGATCAGGGCGGTGTCGTTGGGCAGACCGATGATGCGTTGGTCTCGTCCAAGATCGCCGAATCGCGTCGTGAGCAATTCCAGCAGGTCATCAGCAGCGGTAAGCCCCAATCCTTCGAGGAGGCGGTGCTTAGGAGTGATGGGAGTGGGGGAGATTATTTGGGCCTGATTTATCCCCTGCGGAACGCGTCCGGACAAATTTTTGCGGTTGGCGGAATTGCTACGGATATTTCCGAGCAGAAAAATATCCAAGCTGCGTTGGACCAGGCCAAAGCAGATTTCGAGCGAGCTCAGAGAGTGAGTCAAATTGGCAGTTGGGAATTAGTGCTGGCGGACGGCACGATTAAGTGGTCGGACGAACTTTATCGAATTTTTCGAATCGAACCGGACTCGGGCCCAATGACTCACGCGCGTTGGGTGTCCTTGATCCATCCTGATGATCTCGAAAAACACGAGAAATACGCCGCGAAGCTCATGGCCGCGACCCCTGGGGAAGTGATCGCCCCATTTGAATATCGGACGCCCTTACCCGACGGGCAACTGGCTTACCTCTCGGTCGAAACTCAAATCGATTTTGATGATCAGAACAGCCCCATTCGCTGGTTTGGCACCGTGCAGGATA
>CAXBOL010000313.1:0-6020 GCA_963977295.1 uncultured Opitutaceae bacterium | reverse complement strand
GGAGCGGCGCCACGACGGCCAAACTCAGCTTTACTTCAATCCGTTTCATTGGATTCCAATATTGCGGTCAGGTGCCAATGTTGCAGCACAAAGGCATAGTGTTCGGCCTGCTCTCGCAGACCGCACCAAACCACCGAACGTCCGTCCTCATGGACTTGCAGCATGTGCTTTCGCGCGATGGCTTCGTTGAAGCCAAAGACTTTGCGCAACACCAAAACCACATAACTCATCAGGTTAACCGGATCATTCAGAACCACCACTTTCCACGGGCCAACCATTGCGGTTTCCACTTCGGTTTCCGCGATCGGCAAGGGAGCAGTTTGGGCTTGATCAATGGTCATGGAATATGGGTTGACGATAGCGTCTGAGCAGACAGTAAGCGGTCACCGAGATCGGTCAACCGCCAGCGCCGTCTTCACTCGGGATCACGCGATCACCGCGGACTTACCCGATACCATCTGCGCAATCATCTCGGGCGCGTCGGCCAAAGGCAGTTTGGAGACCTCGGCCTCGTGGCGCCACTTAACCTCCACGATTCCCTCCTTGAGTCCGCGCCCGCCGATGGTGACCCGCAACGGAATACCGACCAAATCGGCATCCTTGAATTTGACTCCGGGACGTTCTTCACGGTCATCGATCAACACATCACCGCCGGCGCGTTCCGCTGCGGAGCCAATGGTTTTCGCGACGCTCAAGGCCTCCTCCAGTTTCGGGTCGAGCAAACAGATCAGCACTTGGAACGGGGCTACCGCCCAAGGCCACACAATGCCGTCTTTGTCATGACTCTGTTCGATCACCGCCTGCATGGTGCGACTGATGCCGATTCCGTAGCAGCCCATCACCATCGGATGTGATCCTTTTTGGTCGTCCATGTAGGTCGCGTCGAAACACTCGGAATACTTGGTTCCGAGTTTAAAAATGTGCCCCACTTCAATGCCGCGACGGCTCTTCAACGGCGCGCCGCAACTCGGACAAGGCTCCCCGGCCTTCACGGTGCGAAAATCACCCCAGCCCGTGATCGCCAGGTCCCTCGTCACATTGACATTGCGCAAATGGAACTCGGTTTCATTAGCCCCAGTGGTGCCGTTACCCACCAGCTTGATCGCTTCGTCGGCAAATACGCCGGCCAGCTTGTCCGCTTGCTTGATCGTGCCTTTGACCGCGCCGAGACTGCCGGGCTTCGCGCCCATGATCGGCTCGATCTCCTCTGGAGTAGCGGGACGCACAATCCCTAAACCGAGAGTGCCTAACTTGGCTTCTTCCAGGTCATCTGATCCACGTAGGATCACGAGAAACGGACGATCATCCCCCATCATTACCAACGTTTTAAACTGCTGATCCGCCGGGACGTTGTAAGGATCCCGCGCCAACCCCTTGATCGTCGTGACACCCGGGGTGGCGAATTTCTCGACCTCCGCCGCAGGTGCCTCGATTTCGAATCCCGCCGGCACCAAGCCACTGGTCGCCTTTTCGCGATTCGCGGCATAACCACTCTCTTCACAATAGATCACGTCATCATCACCCACTTCAGCCGGGACCATGAATTCATGGGAAAAACTACCACCCATGACGCCAGTGTCGGCTTCGACGGCAATCGCCAAGACCCCGACCCGTTTGAAAAACGCCTCATAGGCCGCTTTCATTTTGTGATAGGCCACGATCGAACTTTCGTCATCCACATCGAACGAATAGGCGTCCATCATCACAAACTCGCGGGCCCGCATCAACCCGTAGCGTGGACGGATCTCGTTGCGAAACTTAGTGGCGATCTGGAAGAAATTCTTCGGCAGGTCACGGTAACTGCTGATCTCGGCTTTGACCAAGGGTGTAATCACTTCTTCGTGGGTCGGTCCCAATACAAACTCCGGATCGGGCGAACCTTTCTTGCCTGCCCCCGCATGGTCAGCGCGGAACATAATTTCCCGTGCGGCGCCCCAACGCGGCCCTTTCTGCCAATTTTCGGCGGGGTGCACATGGGGCATCCACAACTCAATCGCCCCGCCATTTTCGATTTCCTCACGACAAATTTGCGTAATCTTCTGCATCACCCGCAGTCCCATCGGCATGTAGGTGTAGAGCCCCCCGCTCAACTTCCGCACGAGGCCGGCCCGAACCAAAAGTTTATGAGAGGCGATCTCCGCATCGGCGGGACTTTTCTTCAACGTGGGGGCGGAATATTGGGACCAAAGCTTCATAAAAACCGCCAAAAGAGCACCCTCGATGCCCCCGAGCAATCGTAATTCCCGACAACTATCACTTCCTCAAACGACTGAGCTTACCTCCCGCCAAACCTAAACCGTCATGCTCCCATTCGATCACAACCACCTCGACTTGCAGGAAGGGAAGCTTACCTCCGACGAATTTGCGCAAAAGATTGCATTGAAATGACCTCACCCGAGGGCATGTTCGCCTTTTATGACCAAACCAAAGGCCAAAGAACCCTCATTCGAGGAGGCGCTTGCCCAACTCGAATCCATCGTCGACGCGATGGAGGGAGGTGAAGTGCCCTTGGCCGAACTCCTTACTCAGTTCGAAGAGGGCACCAAACTGCTCAAACTTTGCGAAACGCGCCTGAAAAACGCGGAATTGAGAATCGAACAACTTAAACAGTCCAAGGAGGGTGAGCCTTCTTTCACCTCCTTTGAGACGACGGATTCGATCGAGTGATCAACCCGTCTTTTTTCTTCCGCATTAGATGAGTCCATCCGCCGATATTCCGGCTCCCTTCTCCCCCCAGCCCTTGCTTCCCCAGATTTCTGGGCCCCAAGACGTCAAGGCCTTGCCGGTGGCAGCCTTGGCCCAACTGGCGCAGGAAATTCGCGAAGAAGTCATCGCGGTGACGTCGAAAAACGGCGGTCACGTCGGTCCCAACCTCGGGGTCGTGGAGTTAAGTATCGCCTTGCATCGCGTGTTTTCGACCCCGCGGGACCAATTTGTCTTCGACGTCGCCCACCAAGGCTACGTGCATAAACTTCTCACCGGTCGCAACGGCGAGTTCTTCCGCGGCCTGCGCCAAACTGATGGCGCCAGCGGCTTCCTCTACCGGTCCGAGAGTGAACACGACGCGTTTGGTGCCGGTCACGCCGGCACCGCCTTGAGCGCCGCCCTCGGCATGGCCACCGCCCGCGACCTTAACGGCACCGACGAACATGTCGTGGCCGTGTGCGGTGACGCTGCCTTTACCTGTGGAGTCACCCTCGAAGCGTTGAATAATGTAGTGAGTTCAACGAAGCGATTGATTGTCATCCTCAACGACAACGAATGGTCGATCGCCAAAAACGTCGGCGCCATCGCCCACTACCTCAATCGCCTGTCCACCAACCCGACTTACAACAAGATCCACAACGATCTGGAACGTTTCTTCACCGGCCTGCCCGGAGGACACGACATGCACCGGGTCTACATGAAGTGGAAGCGGGAAACCAAAGACTTCTTCGTGGAGTCATCCCTCTTCGAAAAATTCGGCCTGCGCTACCTCGGCCCGATCGATGGCCACGATCAGGAGGAATTGATTAAAAACCTCGAATTTGCGAAAGCCTGCGATCAACCGATCCTACTGCACGTGCTCACCAAGAAAGGTCGCGGATTGGACGCCGCGATCAAGTCCCCGGAAAAATTCCATGGGGCCAGCCCCTACGATCCCGCGACCGGTGAAAGCACCGTTAAACCGCAAACCGCGCCAAACTATCAAGATGTGATGGGCCATGCGCTGACCCGTTTTGCCCAAGCCAACCCGAAAGTTGTGGGCATCACTGGCGCGATGCCATCGGGCACGGGCCTCACCCATCTAGCCAAGGGATGCCCGAGACAATTTTTCGACGTCGGTATCGCGGAAGAGCACGCCGTGTTGTTTGCCGCCGGGCTCGCCACCAAGGGATTCCGTCCGGTCTGCGCGATTTACTCGACCTTCCTCCAGCGCGCCTACGATCAGGTCATTCACGACGTCGCGCTGCAAAACCTGCCCGTGACCTTCTGCATGGACCGCGCTGGACTCTCTGCCAACGACGGGCCGACCCACCACGGGCTTTTTGACATTGCCTACCTGCGTCCGGTTCCTGGCGTCACCATCATGCAGCCCAAGGATGAAGACGAATTGGTCGACATGCTGCACACCAGCCTGCAACTCGATGGCCCTGGCTTCATTCGTTACCCCCGCGGAGCCGGTGAAGGCGTCGCCATCAAGAAAACCCCGGCGACACTCCCGATCGGCAAAGCCGAGGTCATGCGCGACGGCACCAATATCATGATCTGGGCGCTCGGGCCCATGATTGCGGAAGCCCTAGCAGTTGCCGACACGTTGGCCGCCGATTGCGGAATCTCGGTGGGGGTCGTAAACGCTCGTTTCGCCAAACCGCTTGACCGCGAACTGTTACTGGAACACGCCCGACACGTGTCGCTGATTGTCACGATGGAAGATCACGCTGTCACCGGCGGATTTGGCTCGGCGGTATTGGAGGCCTTGCAGGAAGCCAACCTCCCCTCGAATCTCGAACGCATTGGATGGCCCGACAACTTTGTCGAACACGGCAGCAGCATCACAATCCTCCGCGAAGCGCACGGTCTCGGTTCTACCCAAATCCGCGACCGAATTTTGCAGCGATGGCAATCCCTGCAAGCCATGCCCGTCGAAGCCGACGCTTGATCCAAAGGCGGGCTCCTGACCTGACGAATCGTTGCTCCCCTCTGTCACCTCCATGCCGTCATCACGCTCTCGCATTGAAAAATTAGAGGCAGTGCGGGGTCTGGCGGCGCTTTACGTCGTGGTCGCCCACGGCTGGGGTGAACGCTTTTGGTTTATGAAATTCGGCCAAGAGGCCGTAATGGTATTTTTTCTCCTGTCGGGGTTCGTCATCGAGTTCACTTTTGCCCGCGACCCCCACCTTAGTTTCGGGACCTATTTTAAGAAACGCTGGGTCCGAATTTATCCCCCACTGTTGTTGTTGTTCGGCCTGGTCATGATTCTCGGCCATTCCGAAACCCAAAAACCGGATTTCCTCACCGACCTCATCGGCAACCTGCTCATGCTACAGGATTTTGACCTCGGTAAACCCCACGTCTTAGTGCCGACACTTTATGCGCCCGCCCTTTGGTCCCTGCACTACGAATGGTGGTTCTACATGTTGTTTTTTCCTTTCCGGCGATACCTCGCTCAAACTCAAGCGACTAGGGTGGTTATCAGCCTGAGTCTGTTGAGTGCTCTGGCTTATTTGTTTTTCCCCTACGCCGCGCCACGATTATTGATGTATTTTCTTTCCTGGTGGATCGGCGTAATCATGGCGCAGTCCTACCAGCGTCACGGTCGGGTAATTGCCAAGGAGTTGTTTCCGGCGTTGG
Source organism: uncultured Opitutaceae bacterium (assembly GCA_963977295.1). Taxonomy (GTDB): domain Bacteria; phylum Verrucomicrobiota; class Verrucomicrobiia; order Opitutales; family Opitutaceae; genus Actomonas. The sequence goes on along the minus strand of CAXBOL010000313.1, from coordinate 686 downwards.
CCGGAATGGTCGGAATCTGTGCCCTACTGGGAGTCAAAGTTGCTTGGGCCGCACAGTCCGGACAGAACCTATTATTCGGCCTGCACCCAATATTGGAGCTGCGTCACTTTACGGCCGCGCTATTCGCCACGCTGGGAGCGCTTTTATGGCAACGAATTAAGTGGATCGGATTTTCACCAATTATGGTTGGCCAATGGTTCGCGCCCATTTCTTACACTCTCTACATCGCCCACCAACCGCTCTGGGCCTACGCCGAATACGGTCAAGAAATCAGCCCCTCGTGGGCTCAAAGTGGACTTCGACTTACCGTATTGATCCTATTTTGTTACCTCACGGAACTGAAGTTGTATCCGTGGCTGCGCCAAAAATTCATAAGCCGCAATTAGCCCCCCCCCCGGTGCTGGCCGTGCCATCCGAAGCTCTTTCGGAGCGAAGGATGGTGCGCCGAGCGGGAGTCGAACCCGCCTATTCAGCACCCTTACGGGGCTACGTGTCATATGTAAATGCGCCGATTTTGATAGGGTTGTCATAATCTGTCATAGGGTGAATTGATGGATTGCAGGCGAAAAAAGTTAAGCTAAATTGCTCGAATGGTGATACGAATTGATTCGCAAACTTGGGCAGGAGTTCATGACGGAGATCCGAGTTTTTTCGACAAGATCAAACAGTGGATCCCCGAAGCGATG
>CAXBOL010000312.1:0-6026 GCA_963977295.1 uncultured Opitutaceae bacterium | reverse complement strand
AAGAGCTCCGTTGGCATCAAACCGGGCCACCGAACTTCCCACCACCACCAACGAATCGTCGGCCAAGCGCTCCAAGAGTCGCGGACGAACAGTCATCCCGGCGTCGGCTTGGGTCACCAACGTAAAACTGGAGTCGACCGACCCGTCGGAATTAAACCGCACCAGCGGCCGGTTGGCATTCGGATCGGATGATCCGCTCACGCGCATGTTTCCACCCGCGATCACCAGTTTACCTGCGTTGGCCCCATTGCGTTGAATAGCCAGACCCCGAATTTGGTGAAATGGGCTGGCCAACGAAAACCCGCTCGGCACCCATGCGGTGTCCAACTGGCCATCCGGTAGCAACCGAGCCACTCCGGGCCGCGCCTGTCCGTTAACCTCGGAAAAAATGCCCGCGATGAAAATCCCCCCCGCATCATCAACCACTGGAGGCGCAAACACAACCCCGTCCCCAACACTGGGCTGGGCAAATGTGGTATCCAAACTGCCGTTAGCATTGAGCCGAGCCATCGTGACAATCCCCCCATTGCCGCTGGCTCCACCCGATGGGATCACGAGCAATTTGCCATCGTCCTGCAGGGTCATGAAACGAGGGATACCGGCAAAAACAGGCGACCGGTAGCTACTGTCCCAACTGCCATTTTGATTAAACCGAAACACGCGGCTAATTTCATGCCCCGTCTGGAAGGTCTCGTTGCTCGCAATGCCTCCGGCTAGGATGCTGCCATCTGCTTGAAACGCGATCGCCCAAACGTCGGTCAACAGAGTTCCGATGTTAAAACTACTGTCGTGGGATCCATCGGCATTGAGCCGGATGATCGCCCCTTGCTGGGGTTGCCCCCGCACGCCGGTCAACGCGCCACCATTAAAAAACGTCAGATACAGTTTACCATCAGGTCCTTCCGTGACCCGGTCTGCGATGACGGACTGGGTGAAGGTCGAGCTTTCAAAGGTCGATTCCGGAGCCCATCGCTCAGTCGCATGACTCGTCGAGACCGCGCCCCACGCCGACAAAACCAGTGCCACCGGTCTCAAAAATCGCGAGAATCTCCGCGACATCCGCTCCCACCCATTTTCCACACAACGACCGTCAACGTGCACAATCGGCCCATTATTCGAGGTAAACATGGGCCGAAACTTGGTAAAAAAAGTCATTCTCGCCACTCTAAACACCTCTAAACGATGCATTAGGATTTTTCCCTACAGACAGGCAAAACCGCCCTGCGCGCCGCTTACCTGTTTTGCAAAAAAACGTCAATTTACCCCAAGTTCCCAGACCCGCTTGATAAATGCCCCATCTGAGGTGATTTACCTAGAGTGCTGCGGCGACTCGGCCGCGCTCTGCAACCCGACCATGCGAATCCTAATTGTCGACGATCACCCGCTCATCCGCGCCGGACTCATCGCCTTGATGGAAAACGAACCGCATCTCGAAATTTGCGGCTCGGCCGCCAACGGGCGTGAGGCCCGAAAACTGGTGCAATCCCTGCAACCCGACGTGACCCTGCTGGATCTCATGCTGGGTGATGAAGACGGCCTGACCCTGATTAGAGAGCTGCGAAATTTGGCGCCCAAAATGCGGATCGTGGTGCTCTCGATGCTCAACCCCCAACTTTACGCCGCCCGCGCCTTGGCGGCGGGAGCCTGCGCCTACGTCGATAAATCCGAGGGACTCGACACCCTCGCCGCCGTGATGGTGCAACTCCGCGCAACCGAGGCCAGCGAGGACATCTCAGCCCCACCTGAAAGTGTCGACGATTCCCCCATCGCCAAATTATCCGATCGCGAGCTCCAAGTCCTCGCTCTCATCGGTCGGGGCCGCACGACTCGAGAAATTTCCGCCGCCCTCGGGGTAAGCCCCAAGACGATCGACGCGCATAAGGAGCACATTAAACTCCGCCTCGGCCTCGGCAATGCGACGCAACTCACCGCCTTCGCCGCCCGCTGGATTGAGGCGCATAAGTCAGAGCCCGACATCTAGTCACCGCGCGGCGTCTCGCCGCAATCGGCCGTGCCCTGATCCGATTCCTCATCGATCCAGTGCCGCAACGCCTCCTCCACCCGCTCCCAGCGGCTTCGTGCTTGGTCCTTGTCGGCGGCACCAGCTTCCAGATCCCGACACGCAAGCAACAGGTCTCGATCCCCCACCGCACTGGCACTATTCGCCAGATAATGCGCCCGACGTCTTAAACGGACCGCGTCACCGTCCTCCAACGCCTCACGCAACGCGTCTCGCTGCGCAGGTGCGTCCGCCCGAAACATCTGGTGCAACCGCGACGCCATGCGACTTGACCCAGATCCGGCCCCCCTCTTCAGGGACGGCTCACCCGCCAACGCGCGAACCAACCCCGACAATTCCACCGGCTTGGTCAAAAATTCGTCCATGCCCGCTTTTCGAGCATTTTGCACATCTTCATCACTGGCGTGAGCACTCACTCCCACAATGCGCAGGGACCGACTTCGCACGCCGGGCGCCCGCAATCGCCGCGCCACTGCGAAGCCGTCCAAAATCGGCAAATTTAGATCCAATACCAGCGCATCATACGGCGTCGCCAACAGGAGATGGACTGCCGTCTCCCCATCGGCCGCGACCGTGCAGACCGCCCCCGCCTCACTCAACACCGAGCTAAACAACTCCTGCACCAACAGATTGTCTTCCGCGATCAGCACCCGTTTGCCCGCCAGCGAAATCTCCGGTGCCGTGCCCCCATCGCGCTTAAAAGCGGGTGCATTCACCACTGCCAAATTGAAGTCGACCGCAAACACCGATCCCGCCTCCCCATCGCTATTCACCGTCGCCTGGCCGCCCATCGCTTTGGCCAACGCCGCGACCATCGCCAAGCCCATACCACTCCCCTCCGCCGCTTGGGTGGATGCCAGGCGCGCGAAAGGCTGAAACAGCGTTGCTTGCTGACCGCGTGGCACCCCCGGTCCCGTATCCGCCACCCTCAGCCGCAGCTCACCCAAATCTCCCGGCGATCGGGTTGCCAAACGCACGCGGACGCTCCCGCGGGACGTGTATTTCACCGCATTACCCACCAGGTTGTAGACCACTTGCCGCAACCGAATCGCGTCCCCTTCGTGCCACACCTGCATCAAGGCTGGATCTGCCTCGAAACTCAAACTCAGCCCCTTCACCTCGGCTTGCGGTCGGAGATCTTCCACCGCCCGACCCACCAGCCGATTCAGCTCCAACGGGGCGGTCACCAACCGCAATCCTGTCGCCTCCATGGCGCTCAGATCCAAGAGGTCATTAACCAGTCGCAGCAACAATTGCCCTTGGTCGCGCAGCCGCGACAAACGCTTCTTCTCCACGGCATCTCGCGCGTCTCGCTCCAGTAACTCGCCATAGCCCAACAGGGACTGGAGCGGCGTGCGCAACTCGTGACTCACCTTGGCCAGAAACGTCGTCTTGAGTTTGTTTGCCTCCGCTTCGAGCACCGCCTCCTTCCACGCGAGCTCCCGCTCCCGCAAACTCCGACGCTGCATCGCCACCAGCGCCGCCGCCACCAGTCCCAACGCCACGATCATCAGGGGCCCCGCTCGCCATTTCCGCTCGAGGCTTTGAAAAAACTCCTCCCGCACAAAATCCAACCACCCCAACATCTGCCCGTCCGGCGCCATGATCGGCGCCCGACAATAATACTCCGCGCCGATCTCCGGCACCCGGGTATGCTCAATATAGGGCCTCGGATTGCGCCACTCCCGCTCATCTTCCGCTGTCGCTCGGCGTAATAGCTCCACCGCCGCTGGATCACGCGGCAAGCGGTCGGAAACCAACTCGACCAACCACCCCTCCTGCACCAGTAATATCCGCGCCCGATCCAGAAACGGCGTCGTCTCCACAATTCGAGCCAATTCCCGCCGCAATGCATCCGCCGTCGGGCCCCGCAACGCCTCCGCCCGCGGCGCGGTGGGTTCGACCCGATCGTGTTCCGCCGAAGCCCACTCCATGCGCAGCAAACCGGTATCGAAATCCTTCACCTCGGCCGCCACGCGCCGCAGCCGATTGGTCTGCAATTCGTGTCGGTTATCTGAGCCCACGCGTTCCGCATAAGCCAGTCCGACCATGGTCCAACCGACCGCCACCATGCAGAAAATCCGAAATTCGCGCCGATTCGTTGCGGGATTCTCTCCCGACCGCACCGCCATGGCCCCATCCCACAGGGCCCGCAGCAAGGCGACCGCAACGAGCACCTGAATCGTTGCTGCGATCAACCCCCAAGGCGTCGCTGACGCCACTCGCTGCATACCCCCGCCCCAAAAGGCGAAAGGTCCTACCGTGGACATCACGGGGACCATCGCCGCCAACCAGATCAAACGACGCCCCCCTCCCCGCGGTGGCCGCATCAATCCGGCAGAGAGTCCCATCAGAACAGCCAGTGCGGTCGTGCCCCATTCCGGTCGCGAAAAATTCACCGCCGCCGCCGCCGCCGCCAGCACCAGACCCGCCCAACGCCAACCGTTCAACCCGCGACGAGTGCTCCCTAGCCACGCCCAAATTCCGGCCAGCACCGCCCAGTTGAACGTCAGCAAAAAATCCCCCAGCAACTCGACCGCAATCACCGCCGGCACATATTGGTTGGTGGTGCCCGGAATCAGGCGCTCTTGGAACCAGTCAAAGGTGGGATCAAAAATCAGGAACTGCACCACCGACACGAATCCTGCCGCCACCGCGATGAACGGCAGCCAAGCCCAGTCCTCTCGCCGCCGCGGATGTCGCCACCACACCAGCAGCACCCAACTCCACGCCACCAGACTCACAAACCACCCATAATCCTGATGCACCGCCAACCGCTCCAACCAAAGCGGAAACAGATTTTCGTGGGGGATCACAACCATGAGCAAAACGAAAACATGCCAGCGTCCCCGCCTCCCGCAAGCGAGCGATTCTCGTGCCGAGGCAGCAAATTATCCACCTCGAGACCACCATGCTCCAACCCAGCTACTTGGTGCCGTCAAGCAATGTCCGACTCTGATACGTCATCCGTCGCACTCACACGATGGACCCGGCGCCCACCTTGAGGCCTACCGCCATTAAACCCACCCAGCCTACCGTCGGCGTGCTCCCCAGCGAAGGCTGGGAGGCAGGCGCCAATCGGCGGGCCGCGAGAGGATGACAGTCTGCAGGGTAAACGCATTGCCGGGGAAGAGGCAACCGCCCCAGACGCCATCTCCGGTTATCAGGTCACGCTGGTCTTGATCGCCGCAAAGGAGGTTTGCACGCGTTGCCATGCGATGACGGTCTTTTCTTTAGCGGCGACCCAAGTATCGGCCGTGCTGCCGCGGAGGGCCTTGAGTTGAACCTTTAACGCCGCACTGGCGCTATTGAATTCCTTCACGGCAACGTCACGGGTTCGGGCGGTGGCTTCCGGCAAGCCGTCGAGCTTGGCATTCATCGCGGCGAGGTCGGCATCGTAGGTCTGACCCATTTGATCAACCCCGTCTTCGAACGCTTTACGCTGATCGAAGGTGAAGTCCTTGATGGTGTCCCAAGAGTCGACTGCCATTTGCTTGGCGTCATGCGCCGCGTCTTTGACTGCGGTTTTAGTGTTTTGGGCGATGTCCTCGGCGGTGTCGTTCTTCGAACAAGCGGAGAATGAAAGGATGGCGGAACTAAGGCCTGCGATAAGCAGGAGGGATGAGGTGGTTTTCATAGAATAGGGAAAGGTTAATTAATTTAGGAGATGGGGTCACGAGTCGCGAAGGAGCGCTTTGCACGCCTGGAGGACGGGCGACTCAACGGGGTGTTCCGCCGCGCACCACGTGAATGATGGCGGAGACAACGAGGAGCACCAGGAAGATAAAGAAGAGCGTTCGCGCGATGCCGGCGGCGGCCCCGGCCAGATTGGTGAAGCCGAAAACCGCCGCGATGAGCGCGACGACGAAAAAGGTGAGGGCCCAGTTGAGCATGAGATGAAAATCCCGAAGGAGGTTGGATGGTGGAAATCAACTCTTCTTCGCCGGTTCACCGACCAAGATCTGGTTGTCGACGAGCTCAGGGCGCGAGACGCGGATCGCGGATT
>CAXBOL010000311.1:0-6028 GCA_963977295.1 uncultured Opitutaceae bacterium | reverse complement strand
TTTTGTTATTACAAGAATAAAAGTATCATTTAACTGAATACTTTCTATCCTGCTATGCTGATATTTATTCCCAGACACACCCTAGCGCAACGCGTGCTGAGGTAGGGCGTGACCGCTGGGCGCGCCGCAGGCTGATGGTCGATGAAGCCAGTGTCAGCGGCAAGGATGGCGAAGAGTTGCAGGATTCGCGTTGAGGCAGATGCGGACGGCCCAGCGGTCCGTCCCTACCTTTTGTAGTCCAAATCATTCAAGACGTTCGTATTAATCTCTTCCCTTAATCTCGGTGAAACTCCGGTTTGCCTCTGTGTCCTCTGTGACGCACTGCGGTTTTCAGGACCATTCCACCGTGTTCATCGCGAGCAAGCTCTGCTCATACATCAATGCGCCAACTTAGCCATCCGCGTTCCCTTCCGCCCCTCTCCGCATCCCTCTCGCTACAAAATTAAGAGTTCCTGCAACTCTCCCGCACCGCTAGGTGTGTTGCCTTCATGGAAATCGCCGTTTGGACGTTTACCACGCTCTGCATTCTCGCCGGACTACTCGGCGTGCTGGTTCCGCTTATCCCGGGAACCACTCTGATTCTGTTCGCGATGATGCTGCACAAATTCCTCCTTCCCGGCTCCCTTACTTGGGGAATGATCGGGTGGATTGCCTTGGCGTGGTTTCTTTCCGTGGTAGTGGATTTCCTTGGCGTGCTCGTCGGCACGCGTCTCTTCGGCGGCACCAAGTGGGGCATGGCCGGAGCAAGTGGCGGAGCGTTCATCGGCATGTTTTTCTCCCTGCCGGCGCTACTTCTGGGGACGATTTTCGGCGCCGTGGTCGCCGAACGCTACGCCGCCAAACGCACGCATCGGGAGTCGTTCCGCGCCGGCATGGGGGCTGCCGTGGGCTTTGTCCTTTCCACCGGGGGCCGCTTGTTTTGCGCCGTTTTGATGGTCGCCTTGTTTCTCTACGCCGCGCCGTGGCCTCACTGGCCCAATATCCCGTGGTGGACTCCCTGACATCCCCGCGGCGCAGAGCCAGGCCGAGAGTTAGATTAACGGCTCGGCTTGGCGTGCTTACCGGCTCGGCGACTTTGCGTTAAAACTAGGCCCTTTAATTGGGCAAATGGTGTCGCTCCATGGCGGAAACCCCGACAAAAAACGCCGCCCCCCGAAGGGGACGGCGCAGGGTAACACGAACAGCAAATTTTCGTATTCTAAATTAGACTACATACGGCAGATAAGTAGCTCGCGTTCGAAGATCATCTCCTTCGGCAAGTGATCATGGAGATCGAGGAAGAGCTCCTCGTGACCCATGATCTCCTGCCGCCACATGCTTCGATCAACCCGTTGGAGCTCGTCGAAGCTTTCCTTGGAAAACTCGAGTCCGGTCCAATCGATGTCTTCGTAATTGGGCTGCCAGCCGATCGCGGTTTCCTTGGCAGCGGTGCGCCCCCGGGAACGATCCACGATCCACTGCAGGATCCGCATATTGTCGCTGAAGCCCGGCCAGATGAACTTTCCGTCATCGTCCTTACGGAACCAATTGACGTTAAAAACGCGCGGCGTCGCCGTGAGCGAGCGCTGCATCTTGATCCAGTGTCGGAAGTAATCGCCCATGTGGTAACCACAGAAGGGCAACATGGCCATCGGATCACGACGCACTTCACCCACTTTACCCGCGGCAGCGGCCGTTTTTTCTGAACCCATGGTTGCGCCCATGTAGACGCCACCGGACCAGTTGAAGGCCTGATAGATCAACGGCATCGTCGTCGCGCGACGCCCCCCGAAGACGATGGCCGAGATCGGCACGCCATCAGAGTCTTCCCATGCCGGATCGACCGTCGGACATTGCGAGGCTGGAGCGGTGAAGCGGGCATTCGGGTGAGCGGCTGGGGTTTTGCTTTCGGGCGTCCAAGGGTTGCCTTTCCAGTCCGTCAATTGAGCTGGGGTTTCATCCGTCATGCCTTCCCACCACACGCCACCTTCGGGCGTGAGCGCGACATTGGTGAAGATCGTATTGGTCGCCAACGCCTTCATCGCGTTGGGGTTGGTCTTCACAGACGTGCCGGGGGCGACTCCGAAGAAGCCGGCCTCGGGGTTGATCGCCCGCAGACGGCCCTCCGCGTCAGGTTTGATCCACGCGATGTCGTCGCCGACCGTGGAAACCTTCCAGCCCTTCTCCGCCATGGACTCTGGCGGGATCAGCATGGCAAAATTGGTCTTGCCGCAGGCACTGGGGAACGCGGCGGCGACGTAAGTTTTTTCTCCCTGAGGGTCTTCAACGCCGAGGATGAGCATGTGCTCAGCCATCCAACCTTCGTCGCGCGCCATGGTCGAGGCAATGCGCAGGGCGAAGCACTTCTTGCCGAGCAAGGCGTTTCCACCGTAGCCCGAACCAAAGGACCAGATCTCACGCGTCTCGGGAAAGTGCACGATATATTTTTCGGGATTGCACGGCCAGACCGCGCTTTTCTCGCCGTCGACCAAAGGAGCCCCCACCGAGTGCACACAGGGCACCACGCGCTTTTCACCCTTGTCGATTTCGGCAATCACGGGAGCACCGATCCGCGCCATGATTCGCATGTTGACGACCACGTATTCGGAATCCGTCAGCTCAACGCCCAACTGCGACATCGGCGATCCCACAGGGCCCATGCTGAACGGCAGGACATACATGGTGCGACCGGCCATACACCCGCTGAACAGGCCCTTCAGCCGCTTGCGCATTTTGAAGGGATCCTCCCAATTATTGGTCGGCCCGGCATTATCTTTGGAAAGAGAACAAATGTAAGTGCGATCTTCGACCCGGGCGACGTCGGAAGGATCGGAACGCGCGTAGAAACACCCGGGCCAGAGTTCGTCGTTCAACTTGGTGAACGTGCCGCCGTCGACTAGCTTCTGGCATAGCGCGGTGTTTTCTTCTTCGCTGCCATCGACCCAGTGGATCGCGGCCGGTTTACAGAGAGCGACCATTTTTTCGACCCACTTGAGCAGGTTCTTATTGGTGCTGAGGGGATCGGAGGGATTACGTGAGCTCATTACAGCTTGAGGTTGATTCATTACAGATTCGAGTAAACCGGAATTCTCAGCGATTGACTCGGCATAAACTGTTCAGGGCTGCTCATCCATTGTCGGGTGCCACCCGAAATAGATTACCTGAAGCCGGCGTTGACCCACGGCACTCCACGCATCAGAAATCTCGTCGACCATGTCGGAATACACCACCGCCATCACCCGCGATCCGGTTAAACAATTCTCTGTCTTCGCCGAAAATAGAGTCGGTCGGCTCTTCGACCTCACTACGGTGCTCCAACGACACAATGTGCACATCGTCGCGCTCACTGTTTTGGACACCACCGATAGTTCGATTTTCAGAGTCGTGGTCGATGATCCCGACCGCGCCCGGGAATTGATGATCAACAATGACTTTCCGTTCACCGAGGTCACCGTGCTGGCCGTCGAACTCGAGGGCGAACATCGCGTTAAAAACGTGCTGGGAGCCCTTTTCGAAGCGGAAATCAATATCCACTACGTCTACAGCTTTATTCAGCGACCGACCGGCAAATCCGGCTTGATTCTGAGCTGCGAGGATTCCGAAGTGGCCGCCGAGTCGCTTAATCGCTGCGGCATCAGCGTTTTGACCCAAGCCGATATCGCCCGCTGATTTTAGGCCCTGGCAAACGTTCACCACGTTCTGCTCCCCTTAAAAAGGGGGCACTATGAATCGGACAAATCGGTCGATTTCCTCATCATCTTATTAGGCAATAGATTAACGTTTTCCTTGGCTCAAAATTCCCCGCTTTCAGACCTTGAGCCAGTCTAATCACGCCAAGAATCCCCGCTATTGCTGTGTCACAACGCGGCAACAAATGCTTATCTTATTGGCCACACCCGCGGGTAGGCCTTGACCCGGACAAATTCCGGACTCAGCTCGAGAGACGTATCAAACGTGCAAACTATGTATTTCGGAATCTACCGGCCTGAACCGGGGATGCCGCGATCCAAGAACAGACAACCATACACACATGAACTACCGCAATCGGGCTATCGCCCTCCTGACCACCACGGCGCTCATCACGCAGTCCATGGTCGCGCAAGAAACGAATCAGGAAGATCCGGTCCAACTCGACGCCTTTGTCGTCAATGAGATGGCCGACTTCGCTGATCAAGCCGTGCTAGGCACCACTCCGGTGGCCTTCACTGAATTCACCAAAGAGACGATCTCCAATGAACTCGGTTCCCGGGACATTCCTCTCGTCTTGAACTCGGCACCGTCCATCTACGCTTCGGAAGATAGCGGAGGAGCCGGTGACGCTCGCGTGAACGTGCGCGGCTTCTCCCAACGCAACGTGGCGATCATGATCAACGGTGTGCCCACCAATGACATGGAAAACGGCTGGTTGTATTGGTCCAACTGGGATGGCCTCGGCGACGTATCGCAGAGCATCCAGCTCCAGCGCGGTCTTTCCAACACGTCCCTCCCGATGCCCTCGATCGGTGGCACCATGAACATCATCACCGACCCTTCCGCCTCGCAAGCCGGCGGTTCGGTGAAGGTCGAAATGGGCAATGACGGTTTTCAGAAGGTGACCGGCGTCTTCAACACCGGCATCCTCGACGACAAATTCGCCCTCACCGTGGCGGCAGTCGCCAAAAAAGGTGACGGCACCTTCGACTACGGCTGGACCAAGGGCCAAGGCTACTACCTCGGCGCGACCTGGTTCGTGAACGACCGCAACCGTCTCGAACTCTACGGCATCGCTGCTCCCCAGCAACACGCCCAACGTTTCGACGGCAACATCGCCTTGTGGAGCGTCGCCGAAGCCAAAAAGCTCGGTTACACCGACGCCCAGATCGCTCAGGTCAACGCCTTCAACTCCAGTCCGCGATTCTTCGGTTCGGGCCCCCTCGACGCCGGGTTCCGTTTCAATTCCAACGCGGCCCCCATCAGCTCGAGCTACACCGGCCAACAGTATTACCTCGGCGGCACCCATGATCGCTACGACGCGAACTTCATGAACGAGCGGGTTAACTACTACAACAAACCGCAGGTCAACCTCAACTGGTTTTCGGAGATCTCCGACACCGTCAAACTCGCCACCGTGCTCTACTACAGCGGCGGCGAAGGCGGTGGCTCCGGCACCTACGGCAGCCTGCTGCGCTTCGGCTACGACAGCCCGCTGTCCCAGAACTACGACTTCCAGTCCACCATCGAGCGCAACATGAGCCAGACGCCTGATGCCAATGGCGAAAAAGCCTCCCGCGGCATCCTGCGCAACTCGACCAATTATCAAGACACCTACGGCTTGATCTCCAAGTTGACCTTCGATGTGACCGAAGACCTCAACGTCACTGTCGGTGCCGATATGCGCACCGCGGAAATCGAACACTACCGCGAAGTGCGCGATCTTCTGGGTGGCGACTACTATGTTGATACCCGCAACGAGTTCGATACCACCGCCGACCAACGCAAGAAGCGCCTCGGCGACAAAGTGAACTACTGGAACACCAACACGGTGGACTGGCTCGGCCTCTTCGCGACCGCCAAATATGATCGCGGCCCGATCAGCGCCTTCGGCACCTACGGCTATTCCAGCATCGACTACAGCTACCTCGACCACTTCAAAAAGGGTGTCGACGGCAATGAACTCTTCGCTGAAGCCACCGGCCTCGACGGCAACCAAATCAAGGGCGGCGTCAACTACGAGTTCACCGAGCAATTCTCCGCCTTCTTCAATGCGGGTTGGGTTGACCGCGCTCCCATCTTCGACGGTGCCATCGATGACTCCACCGGACAATTGGTGCCTGATCCGACCAACGAAAAATATACCTCGATGGAAGTCGGCGGTCGCTGGTCCACCCCAGACAACAACTTCTGGATCGCCGCCAACGCCTACTTCACCACGTGGCGTGACCTCACCGGCACCGACGTCAACGAACAGGCCGATCTCGTGACCTACCAACGCGGCATCGATTCCGACTACAATGGAATCGAAATCGAATCCGCTTACAAGGTGAACCAATGGGTTCGCTTGGACGCCGCC
>CAXBOL010000310.1:0-6078 GCA_963977295.1 uncultured Opitutaceae bacterium | reverse complement strand
GTCCACATCGTGCGGGCCGCTCCCGCCAAAGATAGTATTATGTCCCTAGATGCCCCGAGTTTCACCCCCGCGAGTGAAGCGGGATGGCTGAAGGATAGCGACGAAGTGATCAGTGTGACACAAGGACTGGAAACGCGTGCTTACCCGCTACCCATTTTAGTGTGGCACGAGGTAGTGAACGACAAGTTTGGCGATCTACCCCTGGCGGTGACTTACAGCGCGCTTTCCGGCTCGGCGGTGGTATTTAAACCCGGGCAAAACAAGGATGGCACGCCTCGCAATTTCGGTGTGTCGGGGTTACTCTACAACAGCTGCTTGTTGATGTATGACCGCGAGAATGAGGAGCTGTGGTCCCAATTGCGGATGCAAGGAGTATCCGGTTCCGTGATGGAACAGCCATTGGAACAAGTCGTTTCAAGCCGCATGTCTTGGAAGGCGTGGAAGAGCAAGTATCCGGTCGGTCAAGTCATGGCGAAACCCGCCGGTTCCGATATAAATTATGAAGACGAATGGCCCTACGGTGACTACGCGACGCAGGCGGAGACGATCTTCCCCTTCGATGTGAACCGCGACGAATTCCCCACCAAGGACCGCATGATTGGAGTCGTGAGCGGGGAGTCGGCCCGGTGCTGGCCGTTGAAAAAACTGCAGGAGAAAAAACAACTCTACGATGCCGTGGGCCCGCGTCCGATCAGTGTAACCTATGACGAGAAATCTGGGATGGTGAGAATTGCGGATATTACGACGAATGAGGAACTTCCCTCCGTATCGGTCTACTGGTTCGCCTGGCAGGCTTTTTATCCGGACACTTCGGTTTGGATTCCGTTGCGTTGACCTTGTCGGGCGTGTCCTCGTGAGTGATGAAGAACTCCGGACGTGATCTTGGCGGGCTTGTCAAATTCCGACTTGTCACCTGATTTCGGATTCAAAAATTAATCCCTCAGGTTATGCCCATCTACGAATACTACTGCTCGGAAAACCACACGGTTTATCAATTTTTCGCCAAGACTATTGCGCAGGGGAACTCGATTCCGCGGTGTCCCGATAACCCGAAATTCAAGCTGACCAAAATGGTCTCCAGTTTCGCGATCACCAAAGGTGATACGGGCGAGCCCCCGACTTCGGATCATGAGGCGATGGGGGAAGACCCCGCAGACTCAAAAATGGAGGCGGCGATGGCGGCGATGGAAAAAGAGTTCGCCTCGGTTGATGAAAATGATCCGAAAGCCATGGGTCGAATGATGCGGCGGATGGCGGAAATGACGGGTGAAAAACTCGACGGTGAGATGGAAGAGGTAGTCCGGAAATTGGAAGAAGGGGCCGATCCCGATTCGTTGGAAGAACAGTTGGGTGGGGAAATGGGAGAGGGGATGGATGATCCCTATGGTGAAGGAATGGGAGGCGAGGGTGGTCCGCCGGAAGACCCCAGAGAACCCAAACATCGGTTTCGATCTCGTAACCGAGCACCGAGGCGAGACCCGAAACTCTACGATTACGAGTGAACCGGTTGCCGGGGACACATTTTTAATGCAAAGCAACGAGCGGCCAGTTCATGGTGGTGGCATGTCGCTCAAACCTGAGGAGGAAAATCTTGTTAATCGCATCCGCGTCGCCAAACGCGTGGTGCTGGGCCAACGCGCAAGATTGGAGGCAGATACCGGGAAAGTGGGCAGTCAGTGGAAGAAGGATGGGAGTCGGGTCACTGAAACCGACCATGCAATATCGGCCGCAATCCTGACCGAACTCGCGGCAGAGTTTCCGGCGGACCAAGGGTTGAGTGAGGAGTTGATCGAATCCGAGCCAATCGAAGTCACGAGTCGTTTTGCCTGGGTGTTGGATCCGATCGACGGCACCAATAACTTCGCCGCCGGACTGGCGCAGTGCGCGATCTCCTTGGCCCTCTTGGAGCATGGTCGTCCGGTCTACGGGGTGATCTACGACGTTTCGCGACGTGTGCTGATGCACGGCGGCCCGGGCTTTGGGATGTGGGATGGGGAACTGCCCGTTTCCGTTTCGGCGACAAGTTTGAACCGATCGTCGATCGTGGGTTTTCACAGTCCCCATCAAGCGAATACTTACGATGGCCATGCAGACAAACTTGCGGCGGTCGCTAAATTAAGGGCGTTGGGCAGTAGCGCGCTACATCTGGCCTACGTGGCCGCCGGATTGTTTGATGGGGTCGTCGATCACAATGTGAAACTATGGGATATTGCCGCCGGGCTCGCGATGCTCGAGGCGGCGGGCGGGCAATCTCGCTTTCTCGCCAACGACCCGCTACCGCTGCGTCGGTTTGATCTCGAAATGCCGCGGATCTTTTATGTCGCTGGAAACCCCGATATGGCGGCAGATCTTGCCCAACTCCTGGGGGAGTCGACTTAAATACCGACCGAGGAAACCGACTCCAAAGTTCCGGCGATAAATCTTGAATCGGGTCAGCGGGCCAAGCGATTTCACTGAAGTTGAACTTTTGCATTGCTTGACCGGGCCTTAGATCGATTTGTTTGCACTGTCCTCCTTCGATTGTAGTTTCAGAGATACTACCCAGCCATGGCAAAAAAAGCTTCCAGCCCCGCTTCACCTCTCACGTTCGATCTTCCGGTTTCGTTGATCAACAAGATCGCAACAGCCCAGTCCAAGATGGGTCTCGCTTCAACCAGTGAGGTTGTGCGTCTTGCTCTCGCTCAATTCGATTTCGATAGCTTCGAGTCCAATCGCGAAGAGCATCGTCAGATCTCGGTTCGTCTACCCGCGGCGATGAAGACCACGCTATCGCGTCAATCACGGAAAAAGAAGGTCAGTGTTGGCGAACTCCTCCGGGCTTCGCTCGACGCGCTCAAGGCCAAGAAGCCCGAGAAGCCGAAAGTCGCTCGCGGTAAGAAGAAGGTGGTCAAGAAGGCCGCTAAACGTAAATAGGCTTCAGCTTCCTCCGGGATCATTTCCTTTTCAAGCAGGTCACCGTTTCGGCGGGGCTTGCTTTTCGCTTTTTAGGGCTCTTAGGTCGGGCTCGATTTGACCATGAGCAATGTCCCTGCATCCCTTTCCACTTGGGCCCTTAATGTTTCGCCGTCGCCGACTTTGGCGGTCGACGCGAAAGCCAAAGCGCTGGCGGCGGCCGGAGCAGACGTATGCGGTTTCGCCGCAGGTGAACCCGACTTCGACACCCCGAGTCACATCAAGGATGCTGCGGTTAAGGCCTTGGGCGAAGGCAAGACCAAGTATGCTCCCACTCCCGGTATCCCGCCGTTGCGCGATGCCATTGCGGCGAAATACACGGAAGTCTATGGAATGCCCACCAATGCCTCGCAGGTGGTGGTGAGCCCCGGCGGCAAGTTTTCTTGTTACCTGACGATTCTGGCAACCTGCTCGGAGGGTGATGAGGTAATCGTGCCAGCACCCTATTGGGTCAGTTATCCGGAAATGGTTAAACTGGCCGGAGCGACCCCGAAGTTCGTCCTCGCGACCGACGAAACTGATTTTAAGCTAACTCCGGCGATGTTGGAGGCAGCGATTACGCCGAAATCCAAGCTTCTGATTCTGAACTCTCCGTCCAACCCGACTGGGGTGGTCTATACGCCTGCTGAGTTGGAAGCGATCACGGCCGTCGCGGTGAAGCATAATCTATATATCATGTCGGACGAAATTTATGAGCACTTGCTCTATGATGGAGTCACCCATGTTTCGCCGGCCTCATTTTCCGCCGAAGCCAAAGCGCGCACGATCATCGTGTCGGGTTTTGCCAAGACGTTTGCCATGACCGGTTGGCGGTTGGGCACCATGGTGGCGCCGGCTCCGATTGCCAAGGCGGTGGCCGAGTTGCAGAGTCAAATGACCTCAAACGCGACGACGTTCGCTCAGTGGGGCGCGCTCGCGGCTTACACCCAGAAAGAGAAAACCCAAGCTGCGCTCGACGAAATGCTGGTGGCCTTTGACCGCCGTCGCAAAATGGTGCATGCGGGACTCAACAATATCGCCGGCGTGAACTGTATCCTTTCCCAAGGGGCTTTTTATTTGTTTCCCAACATTGCGAGCTTCGGGATCGACGACATGAGCTTTTGCCAGCGATTGCTCGACGAGCAAAAAGTTGCCGCAGTGCCGGGCTCAGCGTTTGGCGCCCCGGGATTTATTCGTATCAGTTACGCGACCTCGGATGCGGTTTTGGCCAAGGGCCTCGATCGATTGGATAAGTTCTGCCGGAGCCTCTGATTGGAATAAACCCCGTTTAGCCAGGGGCTCTAGGGTTAATAAGTCTGGGCCTGCGGTAGTGTTCCCGTTTTGGGGGGACAGTGAGCTGCGCACCCGGCCGGGTTGCTTCGCATTGGTTGTCGCTTATGTCTTCGCCTCACGATTTCTTCGTCGCCAAGGACAATCCGCAATTTTCGTCTCCAGACTATGAACTTTCTTTCGATTAAACACACCACTTCCTACCACTATTCCAGCCCGGTCGTTTTGGGCCGACATCGCCTATTGCTCCGGCCGCGGGGTGGTCACGACATCCGAATGGTGACTTCCAGCATGGTGATTTCGCCCATACCCAAAAAGATTTCCTGGGCACGGGACGCGGACAGCAATTCCGTGGCAATCGTGGACTTTGACGATGCCCCCACCACGGAATTATCCATCAATAGCGACATAGTAGTGGAGCACTACGATCAGCAGCCGTTGGATTTTTTGGTCGATGAACGAGCGGTGATGTTTCCATACCTACTTTTATCCAGCGAAAGAATCGAACTTTGGCCTTATCTGATCCCCAGTTATTTGGACGACCAATCGGCGGTATCGGAATGGGTGAGTGAATTCTGGCGCGCTGGGCAGGCGAGGGTCGAAACATTTGGCCTCTTAGACCGACTCAATCGGTCGATCGCCTCCTCGTTCACCTACGAAGCACGCGATGAAGTCGGGGTAAAGCGGCCTAAACAAACTCTGAGTTCCCGCAAGGGATCGTGTCGTGATTTTGCTACGTTGATGATCGAAGCGTGCCGATTTCTGGGATTGCCGGCTCGATTCGTTAGCGGTTACGCCACGACTGAAGATATTCCGGCTGCGATGGGCGCAACTCACGCATGGACGGAAGTTTTTCTACCCGGAGCCGGCTGGAAAGGGTTTGATAGCACGGGTGGAGTGCTCACGGGACCCAATCACATCGCGGTGGCGGTTGGGCGTGATCCAGAATCTTATTCCCCTATCGCTGGGGCGTTCGGGAGTGAAGACCCCAAAGTTTCGTCTAAACTGGCGGTGCAAGTCAGCGTGACCCGGGTCGACGCCCCCTCAAAAGTTTAACAAAAAAGACCGTCGGATTAAACCGACGGTCTAGAGTTTTGCGTGAGGCCACCTTTGCCCGGCCGAGGCAGATTAGAGGGCGTCGATGATCGCGTTGAGCGTGGGACTCGGGCGCATAGCGGCTGAGGTCTTCACGGGATCGGGTTGGTAGTAGCTACCGATATCCGCCGGCTTCCCCTGCACCGCGAGGAGTTCTTCCACGATCTTGGACTCATTAGCCGCAAGCGCAGTTGCGACAGGCGTGAAAATCGCCTTCAACTCCGCATCGGAGTCTTGGGCCGCGAGGGCTTGGGCCCAGTAGAGGGCGAGGTAGAAATGACTGCCTCGATTATCAATCCCACCAACTCGGCGAGTGGGTGATTTGTCGTTTTGCAGGAATTGCCCGGTCGCAGCATCCAGGGCGTCGGCAATGACTTTCGCCTTCGGGTTCGAGTAGACTTGGCTGATGTGCTCGAGCGAAACAGCCAGCGCCAAAAACTCGCCTAACGAATCCCAACGCAGGTAGTTTTCGGCCACGAATTGTTGCACGTGTTTGGGGGCCGAACCGCCGGCTCCGGTTTCGAAAAGTCCGCCGCCGTTCATGAGGGGAACGATGGACAGCATCTTGGCGCTGGTGCCGAGTTCGAGGATGGGAAACAGATCGGTGAGGTAATCGCGCAGCACATTGCCGGTCACGGAAATGGTGTCCTGCCCGACTTTGATGCGTTCCAAACTGACGCGGCATGCTTCCGCTGGGGGCAAGATGCGAATGTCGAGGCCGGTGGTGTTATGGTCGGCCAAATAAGTGTTCACTTTCTTGAT
>CAXBOL010000309.1:0-6110 GCA_963977295.1 uncultured Opitutaceae bacterium | reverse complement strand
GAGCGTAGACTTCGATCCAGTCGAGGCGGGAACAGGCGCGACTTTGGCCGCCGATCATGAGGTCGGTGAACCCGATTTGCGCGACTCGCGAAAGATCGGGATTCATCAGGACCGGGTGCTCTTCGATCACGGTATCAATGTTTAACTTACGCCACTTGAGATCGATCATATTGAACTCCCGGACCCGCCAATCGTGGGAGGCGTCATCGCCTTGATCGGCGATCAGCCACTCCCCGGAAGTCAGTTGAACGATGAGACGCAGGACGCGGAAACCCGATTGTTTGGAGCGCCAACGGACCTTGGCCTGGCCGGTTAAGTTGAAGGGGCGGGAGCGAGGTTTGAGGGACACGGCCCAGTTGCCGGTTTCGCACATGCCCGACCAAATGTAGTAAGGATCATCAAGGGGTTGGTCATGGTGACTTTTTTTGATGCCGTCGCGCCCTCTGCCGTGGAGCTGCAGTTCCAGGTCGGGGTGGGCGACGTGTTCCTGCGTGACGGGCAGCGCGGCGGGACTCTCTTGCCAGTCTTCACGGAATAGCAGGGAGGGGCGATCCTGGGCGGATAGCAGCGGGACGGTGATCGCCAGAAGCAATCCGGCTACGAGACGCGGAGGGGTAAACATGGAGTAGGGCGAGAGGATTAACGATAGTCGGGCAAGTAGGCTTTTTCGGCGGCGAACATTTCCAGGGTCATGGACTTGATCTCAGCTGGCGTGCAAACTGCCGCGGTGAGGGGATCGAGCATGAGGGCGTAGATGGCCTTTTCGATGCTGCCTTCGATGGCGGCCTGCGCGCCGAGATCGAACATCGCCATGTTGGACGCGCACAGGGCGGCCATTTGCGGAGGGAGCGCACCGAATCGGGTGGGGTGAATGCCGTTGCGATCGACCATGCAGGCCACTTCGACGCAACCATCGGCGGGCAGGTTGGTGATGAGTTGGCTGGCTCCGTTGACGTGATTCATGACGTTGCCGTGGATGCGAAACGGCACGTCTTTCTGGTGTGCTTCGATAATCCATGACGCGTATTCCCAAGAGCGAGACCAGTCCATGGTGAGGTCACCCTTGAGCATGGCGCGGCGATCGGCATCGGCGACGGCCCGCCACCGGGGCCAATTGGTTGCGTAGAAACGGGAGCCTCCATCGTAGGCGAGACGGAGGAGTTTTCGGCCGGATTCGCTTTTGCGGTAGTAAGGCAGGTATTCGGACAGGTGGCCGGAGCTTTCGGTGATGAAAGCCCCGAAGTGCACGCACATGTCCTTGCGGATTAGATCGGGGGGGCGGGAGGCGTCGGTCTTGGCCGCGTCGTGGGTGATGTCGGTCGAATCCTGCAGGACGCCGCCGCGATCGAACTCGGCGATGGCGTCGGCGGTCTCGCGGGTGAATTGGCGATAGAGCCGGTCGCGGTAGAGGTCTTTGCCGTGATGCTGCAGTTTGGTGAACCACGCAAGGTGGTTGATACCGGCACACTCCCAGTCGAGTTCGGGGTAGGGCACGTTGGCGTAGTCGGCCAACAGATGGCTCGTGCCCTGCACGCTGTGACAAAGTCCCACGATTTGCATCGATGACGTGCGGCCAGCGGCGAGGCACATCATTGACATCGGGTTGGTGTAGTTAAGCACGAGGGCGGCGGGGCACAGCTGTTCGCAGTCGCGCAACACGGCGAGCCACACGGGAATCGTGCGGAGTGACTTGAAGAGTCCGCCGGGTCCGATGGTGTCACCAATGCATTGATCCACTCCATATTTCAGCGGGATATCGTTGTCGTGCACGACGCACTCGAGGCCGCTGACCTCAATGCAGTTTACGACGTAATCGGAATTTTTGAGCACCTTGGTGCGATCGGTGGACGCGGTGACTTTCCAATTTTTACGACCCAGTTGCGCGATGAGTTTGGTAATCAGGCGTTTCGTCAAAGACAGGCGCTTTGCATCGATGTCGACGAGGGCGATGGTGCCGCCGCACTCGCCCGGGATGCGCATGACATCGTTGAGCAGGCGCGGCGCAAAGAAGCTGCCGGCTCCGAGAAAAGTGACCTTGATCGGACGCGGCATGACCCCGGGGAGTCCGAGGGTCGCGGCGTCTTGCGTGTGCGCGGCGTGTCCGCGGGAAGGTTTGGGTTTGGGCATGAAGAGGGTTTAAAGGTTATACCATTGAGACGCGTTGCCGCCGAAAATTTTGGCTTGTTCGTCGGAAGAAAGGGCGGAGGAGCAGGAGGCGACGAACTGGACCCAGCGGTCGTATTCTGATCGCACCAAACAAACCGGCCAATCCGAACCGAACATGAGGCGCTCGGGGCCGAAGGCATCCAAAACCACGTCGAAGTAAGGGCGGAGCAGTTCGGGAGTCCAGACGGGCAATCGCACCTCGGTGACCACCCCGGAAAACTTGCACGCGACGTTCGGGCGTTGAGCGAGGGTGCGGAGGTGTTGCACCCAGTCGGCGGGAGGCGGGCCTTCGATGGTCGGTTTGGCGATGTGATCGAGGATGAAGCTCTGGGCCGGATGCAGATCAACGAACGCGATGACGTCGGGCAGTTGGGACGCGGTGATTAACAAATCGTAGGTCAGGTTGGAGCCCGTGAGAGCTCGAATCCCGTGATTGAAGGAAGGGCCTTGCAGAAATGAGAGGTCCGCCTGCCCTTGTAGCACGTGTCGCGCGCCCTTGAGCGCGGATTGAGAGGCCAGTGAATCCAGGACCTCGTCGATGTCGGAGCTGGCGAGGGGGAGCCAACCGACGACGCCCTTGATGAATGAGTCGGCGGCCGCCAGATCGAGCAGCCACTTGGTTTCATCGAGGGTTTGCCGCGCCTGCACGACGACGGAGCCTTCAATCCCACTCGATTGGGCCGTGATTTTGAGATCGGCGGGGCCAAAATCGCGTCGGATCACCGCCATGTCGGCGCTAATCCAGTCGTAGTCCTCGGGGCAATAATTCCAGAAATGTTGATGCGAATCGATCTTCACGGGTGAGCGGGGGGGGAAGGGTGGCGGGGGAGAGAAGCTAGTGGAAATGCTCCAAGGAGGGGAATAGTAGAATAGAGTGGGCGGGGGGCGATTTTCGACTGCGAGGACAATAGAGGGTTGCGCAGGGAATTTCCAGATGGGGGTGCTTCGCGCTTGGCACATACGGACGCACCCCGCACGTTGCTTGAGTCTTCCCCTGCTTATGTCACCTGCGATTCTTTGGTTAGTCCGGCTCGGTCTCGAACAAAAGCTATTCACGCTGGATCAAGCCATTGCGGCCCGACTTGCGGTCGGAGAGAGCCCGGAGTTGCTCGATTTTGCCCAACAGATGATCGATGATGAGCACGTCTCGGACGTGGCCAGCTTGGAAAAGCTTTTGGGTGAAGCGTTCATGAAAGGCAAAGCCGGGTCGCCACCGGTGGATCCGTTTACTGGTCGGTCTCTGGGGGCGCCACAGCCACAGCCACAGCCACAACCCGCGACTACTCCCGCCGCACGCATGCAGCCGTCCAGTCGAGTGGTCAGCGGGGGTAGCATTTCAAGCGGAGCAAACTTCGATTTCTCAACGGTCCAACGGATGGGCGATGAAGCCTTGGCGGAAGCGATGCGGAAATTTCTGATCCATTGCGGAGACCAAGGCGTGAGTGATTTGCATCTTTCGGCAGGGGCCAAACCCTTTGTGCGGAAGGAGCGGGCGTTGTCCCCCATCAGCGATCACATCTTGACGGAGAAGGATTCGTTGCGGCTCAACACGGTGCTTTTGGCTCCGCACCAGCGTAAAATTTATCTGGAACGCAAGGACTACGATTTCGCCTTGGCCTTGGATGCGAAGCACCGCTACCGGGTTAATTTGATGTTTCACAAAAATGGCGCGTCAGGCGCTTATCGGATGGTCGCAGCCAAAGTGCCGAGGCTCGATGAGCTGGGTCTGCGCAACGTGGATACGATCCGGAAACTCCTGAGTTTTCACAACGGCCTGCTCCTCGTGACCGGTCCGGTCGGCGCGGGTAAGACCACGACTTTGGCCGCGATGGTCGACGAACTTAATCGGGGGCGAAAAGACCACATTATCACCGTCGAAGATCCGGTGGAAGTCGTGCAGGAGTCGATTGGTTGTAATGTGACGCAACGGCAGATCGGCGAACACACCCGGTCATTTGCGTCGGCGCTGAAAGGGGCGCTGCGCGAAGACCCGGACATCATCGTGATTGGTGAGTTGCGCGATTTGGAAACAATTGAAATGGCGATCAGCGCGTCTGAAACGGGTCACTTGGTGATTGGGACGATGCACACCAGTGATGCGTCGACGACCTTGAATCGGCTCCTTGACGTGTTCCCGCCGGCGCAGCAGACGCAGATTCGGGCCAGTGTGGCGGAGAGTTTGCGCGGGGTGTTGTGTCAACGCATCCTCCCGGGCATGAACGGCGGCCTGGTCCTTGCGTGTGAGTTGCTGGTGGCCAATATGGCGGTTTCCGCGCTCATCCGCGATGGCAAGACTCAAGGGCTGCGCAACGTGATGGAGACCGGAGTGAAGGAAGGCATGTGCGTGATGGAAAACTCGGTGATGGATCTGTATCGACAGCGCAAAATTTCGGCCGAGGTTGCCCGGCAAAACGTCACGACTAAACAAGTTTTGGCCCAAATCAAATAATCCCATGGCTGCGATCGATCGTTTGTTGAAGTTGATGTTGGAAAAGGGCGGGTCCGACCTGCACTTGACTGTGGGACTACCGCCGAAGTCGCGGATCTCGGGTAATGTGATTCCCCTGGAAGACGGCATCGTGTCGGCCACGCAGATGGAGACTTATTTGAAGGAAATCTGCCCGGAACATCGGTGGAAGGAGTTTCTCGAAACCAAGGATTTGGACCTCGCGCATGAGATTCCCGGGGTGGCTCGTTTCCGCGGCAATTACCTCTACAACCATTGGGGACAGGCGGGGATCTTTCGGCAGATTCCGGCGGAGATTCTGTCGTTCGATACCCTCAAATTGCCCGAGGCGCTGAAGAAACTTTGTCACCTCAACGAGGGCTTGGTGGTGGTCACCGGACCGACGGGTAGTGGTAAATCTACTACGCTGGCGGCGATGATCGACTACATCAACGATACCATGGCGAAGCACATCATCACGATCGAGGACCCGATCGAGTTTGTGCACCCGAATAAGAAGTGCACTATCGTCCACCGCGAAGTGGGCGAGCACACCCAATCGTTTGCGGATGCCCTGAAAGGTGCGATGCGGCACGATCCGGATATCTTGTTACTCGGGGAAATGCGCGAATTGGAAACGATCAAATTGGCGCTGGGTTGCGCGTCGATGGGCATGCTGGTTTTTGGCACGTTGCACACCAACAATGCGCCCAAAACGGTGGACCGAATCATCAACACTTTTCCGGCGGAGGAGCAGAATCAAGTGCGTGTGATGTTGTCGGGTTGTTTGTCGGGCGTGGTCGCGCAGTTGTTGTGTAAACGACTACCCAAGGGCCGGTGCGCGGTGCACGAGATTTTGTTGAAGCACGAAGCCTTGCCCAACGTGATTCGGAGCGGACAAATCTCCAATATCCGGGCGATTATCGAAGGTGGGAAAAATGATGGCATGACAACGATGGACTGGAGCTTGATGGATCGAGTGAAGGACAAAACCATCGCAGCCAAGGAGGCTTACATGAAGTCTTCGAACAAAGCGTTGTTTCAACCCCTGCTCAAACCGGGCGAATTAGAAGACGACCATTGATTGACGTGGAGGAGAGATGTGGAGGCGGCCAACCCGATCGCTGGGGCGCTCGAATTCGTCGGTGGACGGGTTATCTCGCCCTTGCGGTGGGACTCGGACTGTTCAGCGGATGTGTGGTGCCGTCGAGTCACCCGCCCCGCGAACCCATCTATGCGAGCGCCGATGCCAGAGCGGAGGCCCAGCAGGCGGTGCTGAAGCAGGCGTGGAAGTTGGTCGACAAGAAGTTTTATGCCGCCGACTACAATGGCGCCGATTGGACTACGGCCTATGATCGCTATGCGGAGCGTGCGGGGGCCGCGATTGGCAACACGGCGCTTTACGAAGTGATTAACGATATGTTGGCCGAATTGAATGACGCCCATACCGGGGCGATGTCGCCGCTGGAAAGTTGGGAAGACCTGATGGCAGCGCGGG
>CAXBOL010000308.1:0-6122 GCA_963977295.1 uncultured Opitutaceae bacterium | reverse complement strand
CTCCCGGCATCGTCGGATCCCGCAAACGGTTCGTAGATGACGGCGAACGGGTGATTCCACGCCTCCCCGGTTTGGCGAACGATCAGTGTCGGTGCAGGTTTCTTGGCGTAGGGGTCTGCGGCTTCCTTCGTTTCGGGGGCGAGAACGGACGTGTATTCGCGGCCGGGTTCTCCAGCGATGAACAGACGCATGTGCACGGCGGCAGGTTTAAGTTTGGCGGCGGTGAATTGGGCGATCACGTCTTGGCTGACGGGGGCGGAGGTGCGCACTTCCTTAAAGACGTGCCAGCCGGGAAAGAGGTAGGACTTATTGGAATCCCATACCGTCCCGGCGGCGGGACGAAAGCGATCAGGGGTGCGACTCAAACCAATCTCGCGATGGTCGGTCTGGAGTGTGAGTTGGTCGCCGACATGGTGAAACACATAGTCGTGAAATTGGTCCGGAAGCTCTGAAATCGAGCGAAATACGTCGACGTAGAACCCCGTGGAGTCGGAGGTGCGCACGAGTCCGACCAAGCGTTCCTGATCGGCTTTGGCTCCGGGGCCGCGGTCGTCGCGAAACGAAGTGAGCGTGAAGGAGTGATCGGGCGAAACGGGCGCGACACCGAGCGCGGGTTCAAAGGCGACGGGGGTGACGGTATTGATGCCGAGATCGACCCAACCACCGTCACTGCGGGAGGCACCGTTGACGATGACGCTGTTGTAGGCCGCGAAGAGGCGGCGGTAGTTTTCGTGTTCGTCGGTCCGGTAGGTGCCCTTACCCGATGGGGTGCCGAGGACATGACCGCCCCCATAAAGTTCGAGCGACATGCCGGAGGCGTGGCCGTGCACGTGATGCCCGCCGAGGACGACAGACATGAGGCCGTGGGCCGGATCCCCGTCGGGCGAAAAATTGCGTTGCAGGAGCGCGCCCACGAAAGGGAGTGCGTCGGTGGTCGGAAGGACACGGGGCGCGACGGTGCCGTGCACCTCGGCGGCATTCCAGAGCAGGTCAAGGGGTTCAAAATACGGATGAGCCCCGAGGTTATATCCGGTCGGGGCTTTGCGTTGATAGCGACCGGTGGCAAGGCCGCGTTGAAGTAATCCGCCAAAGGTTTGAGTCAAGGTGTCGTCGTGCGTTTTTAAGCCGATGGAGTAGGCGAGTTCGTAAGCGCCAAAGTCTTCGTCTTTACGGCGGGGGCCATCGCCGAAACGAATGGCGTCGCCGTTGGGAAACTGAAAATCGTTAATGCGTGCGATGGATCGGGGAATGCGGGCAAAGTCATCCGACAAGGCGAGGGAAGCGTCCTGGCGGAGCAATAGTGCCACCATGTAGGTCGAGATGCTGGCGACGCCGCCGGAGTATTGAAACGATTCGGGCCAGACATCCCCGGATCGCTCAAATTCCGCCATCACCTTGGCCAACGAGTCTTGGTGCGGGGTGTCAACGTGAGTGACGTAGGTCAGAAGTTCGGCGCGTTCCGTCGGATCGTCGATCGCCAGGGCGTTGTGCGCGAGGCTGGACATTTCCAGCACCGGCCAATTGCAGTCGATGATGCCGCGATTAATGGCGAGATACGTGTAGTGGCGGAAGACGGTTTGAGCGTGATCGAAATTGAAAGGGACCGGCGTGGACTGGATCACGCTGTGGACGGGGGCCCCGGACTTGAGGAACTCAGCCACGAAGTCGTAAATGATCGGAACCTGGGCCCCGATGGCGCGGGCTTCGTAGAGGTGGTCGTTGGGGTAAATCAGGCCGCCATTGCTTTCCTGACTGAGAGGCATCTGGACCATCGCCTCGACCACGGTGGAAAGAATGTCGGCGGCACACTGGGCATATTTATCGTCTTCGGTCAGATAAAACAACACCCCGCAGTCGATGCCCATCAGTAGGTATCGTTGCAGAGAATTGCGACGTTCGCCCTCGGGGATACTCGCCATGTTGCGACCGATAAGCGCGAGGGTGGGGTGAGTTTGAGGATTTAGCGGGGACGGGATCAGAGGGAGTCCGCGCAAAAATTGGTCGGGATCCTCCTG
The DNA here is from genome assembly GCA_963977295.1 of uncultured Opitutaceae bacterium. Lineage (GTDB taxonomy): Bacteria > Verrucomicrobiota > Verrucomicrobiia > Opitutales > Opitutaceae > Actomonas. The sequence continues at coordinate 4,107 of CAXBOL010000308.1, read as the reverse complement.
GTGCTGAGTCACGGCATCGGCGACCCGCTGCTGCATGGCGGTAAACGCCTCGAGAGCCCACGGTTGAGTCTCGATTTTTTCGAGGATGACGGATCGATCGGACGGTTTAACCCAGATGAAGGGCCGCGCCGGTGGGTGGGAAGGAGCGGCGACCAATGCACCGAGGCCGCCAATGATGAGACTGCCGAGTAACCGGATGAAGTTCATGGAAGTGGGGGCGGGGTAAAGTCGGTGACGGATCAAGCGTTATCGGCAGAAAGCCGCAGACTCCTCAGGCGTGGGAAGTGGCGGCACAACACGCAAGTTTAGCAATGGATCGAAGGGTAATGCCATGGGTGAGTGGGTAATTGTTTGTTGTTTTGCGGAACAGGATATTTGTTGAGTTCCGTTCGCCCCGGTCCACCTCACTCACTCGCGTCGATGCGGAGCCCTCATGCACCTCGCTTAAAGGTGTGATGGGACAATGTTTCCGGTCTGGTTGAGCACTCGCAACTCGATGGTTCCGGTGCGGTCGAGATCCGTCGCGATGGGCAAAATAAACGGCAACGCGCAGAACCCCGGGGTGAGGCTGAACCAGCGCTGTTGGGGGGCATCGGGAATTGCCAACGGCCGATTGGCGCTGACCTGTAGCGTGCTGCCGGTCCGATGGATATTCCAGGTTCGCCCTTCCGAGCGTTTCACGGGTTCCGCTTGTTCGGTCGGGGTGGCGATTACGGGCCAAACCAATCGAACTTCTGCGCCGGACGGCCAGTTTCCCTCGAGGGCAGCTTCGATGCGAAGTTGATCGGCCCCAAAGGTGTAGCTGATCTGAGCGTGACGACCGGTTCCTTCCGGCCTCTCGCCGTGTTCATTGGCGAGCCGAGTGTGAACGATAAAACGGTCGGTAGAGGGGCCTGCGGACACGTCAACCTCGGCCGTCAGGTCCCAAAGTTGGGAATACAGTTGGCCGTCGACGATTGCCTCCAAACGCGGGGTGAGCACGTCGTTGCGACCGTGAGGGTCGTCTTGCATGTTATAGGCCTCCACCTTGACGTATCGCGCCATGCTGCCCGCGCAAACGGGTCCGATGGCTCGATGCCACAACATCGAAACCGTGCCCCCGGTGGGCTGGCGTGCATCGGCCCGGTAGACAAAGTCGTAGGCGGTCACAGTCGCTCGCCAGTCTCCCCGGGCGACCAGCCACGTGGCAATTTCAGGCACCGAAATTACCGATTTTTGTGCTTCCCGTGGCAGGGCGGTGAGTGCCGGCAACTCGGTGTCAATTTCGGCTCGATCAAGCGCAGCGGCGAGAGCCTTGGCGTGAGTGAAGGTGTGGTGAATGCAAGGTGGGGCACCGCGGGCGGCGTAATGTGGACCGCCGTGCAGCAGGCCGTTGTCGGTGCAGGCGCGCAGGAGTTCGAAGTTGCGCTGGGCGGCGAGGCCAAAGGCCGGGTCCCGATGGGCCAAGGCCATGAGTCCGGGTTGGCATCCATCGCTGGTGCGACTGCCCCAGTAGCTCCACTTGGCCTGACGCGTGCCCCAGCTGTTGTCCCAACCGCCGTCGGGCAACATGAACTGCAGATGTCCGCGCCACGCCTCGACGAGGCGGTCTTCCAGTCCCCGATCGCCGGCATCGACCGCGTAGAGTGAAAGGGCGACAAGGGATTCTTCGACGTTGTAGCCCAAGTCGACGGCGGGGAAGCCCCGGGCGCTGCGGGCGTGTGAGGGTTTGCCTTCGCCCAAAAGGAGGGAATGGGGGGAAGTGAGGAATGCCGGAATTTGCGTCGCGAGGGTCCGCGCATGGGCCAGATACGCCGGTTCGTTGAGTATCGTGCCGAATAGGTGCAGCCCGTAAACGGCGGTTGCGGGGTAGTTGATGTTCGTGAAATCGATGGTGAACGAGCGGTGGATGTATTTTGCGGCACGTCGTAATCGGTGGGTCCAAGCGTGGCGGGTGGGTTCGTCGAGCAAGTCCCCGTGGTGATGGAGCGTCTCGGCGAGCGCGATCGCCCCGAATATCGATATCCCCGCCCAAGACTTCGGATCGGCCACGACCGTCCACGACCCGTCGGGTTGGGAGACATTGGCCTCCGCCCAGCCCATCACCGCGCGTCCCGCCTCGACGAACCGGAGATCGCCGGTGAGCTTGGCGACTTTAAAAAATGGATACGCCGCATCCATGCAGCGCCCATGGATGTGCCCACAAGCTGGGCAGGCGAGGGCTCCGTGGCGGGTGGGATCGGTCGGATCGACGATAAGTTGAGCCCGCATGGCCTCACTCCATTCAAGCAGAAGATTGGTCCAAGCGGTGCGGGTGGTCATGGTCGGGCCGGCAGATAGCGCGGGGGCAGGAGTCGCTCGCAGTAGGGTCGTTGCGAGGGTGCCGATGGTGGCGTTTACGCAGAAACGACGGCGCGACCAGGGCGAGGCAGGCGAGTGCAAATCAAAAAAGGGGGGACGAGCCATGGTGGGAAAATTGGCAGGTGAGCAGTTTAGCGTAGGCGGCCCCCCCAATGCCATGGAGAGGTGAGGAATTGCTGGTGGTTTTGCGTTCGGGTCGAGAACCGCCCGGCTGGGACTCGACCCGATGGGGGGAGAGTAATACCAATCACCGCTTGGATTTAGACTTTAACACCAGGTCTCGGAGCAGCAGAGTTGAGGGGGCAATTTATTCAACTGCTTAACTTTGCGTTCTTACCGGCTCAGTGACTTTGCGTTAAAATTAGTCTAATTTAATCGGGCTGAAGTTATAAGCGTCGGAGCTCTTGCTGAACGGGTAGGCGGGCGAATGGGCGGGGTGAAGTGACCAAAAAACCCTGCCTCGGAAATCGAGGCAGGGCCGAATGAGGACGGACTAGAATAGTCAGACTAGAACGTAAATGTATTCGAGAGTTGGAATGTAGTGGGGTTATTGATACCATAGATGGCACTACCATCCGGATTGGCCTTGATCACCCGCAGGTCACCGCCTTCGCGGAAGAGGTTATCCACGTTGAGCTGGATACGCCAGTTGACCTTGTCGTTGAAGATACGTTTGCGGTAGTTGATCATCATGCCGCCGGTGATGTGGGCTCCGCCGAAGAAGGCGTTGGCGGTGTCGGCGATCTTGGTGGGCACGTTGGTCAAACCGCCGAGGCTGGTGGTGGCGTCCTTGAGTTGGCTGCCGATGATTTTGCCACTTTCCCACCGGAGGTTGGTGCCAATCGAGAACCCTTTGAGAAAGCCTTCGTGCATGCTGTAATTGGCCGTGAGTTTGGCGTAGTGCTTGGAGATACCCTGATTGGACTGACCGTCCTGTTCGAGGTCCTCCAAGAGCTCATTGCCCATGATGGCAAGGAAGCGTTCACTGAGCAGGGAAGCGTCGTTGGGTGGGACTTCGTCCGGTGCGTAAACCGTTGAATTGGTGTCACCGTTGGTGTGCATGCCCTCATTGAATAATCCCCCCCAGAACCCAGAGCGGTAGTCGATATAGTCGAGCACGTCCTGTTGGCGATTGGTGGCGGCATTTTCGAGTTGGGCGAAGCTCCCGGCAAACCGCCAGTTGCGGTTTAAGTTGTAGGTAAACGAAGCCTCCCAGCCTTCGGACACCGAGTCCTGCGTGGACGCAACATTGTTGGCCGCCTCGTAAGCTCCGTCGGCGGAAGGCACTCCAGTGTCGCTGACCTCTCCCGTCAGAATTGCCTGCTTAAGAATCGGGCCGTTGGCATCGTAGCCGACGACGGCGAAGTATTCCTGGCTGCGACCGACCGATTCAAGGGCATTAAAGACGGTGTTCTCGAATGAAGGGATGCGATTGCGGGCAATGGACGTGCCCACGCTCTCGCCTTGTTGGCTTGTCTTGTAGGAATTGAAGCGAAAATCCAATTTGTTTTGGATCGCGGTGAATCCGAGTCCGATCTCTTCGGTGTTGCCACTCTGGGGTGAGATGGGACGGAAGAGATTGTCAACGCGGGGGGTGGTGAGATCGAAGTTTTCCGACTCATTGGCAAACACGCGTAGCCAAGGGGTGATATGAACCACCACGCCCTTGGTGATGGTGGATTCCGTGATTGAGGTGGTGGGATCAGTGGGGGCTTTGAAGTGGGAGCGGCTGCTGCCATCGCCGATCGGATCGCCGTTGCTGTCCAG
>CAXBOL010000307.1:0-6143 GCA_963977295.1 uncultured Opitutaceae bacterium | reverse complement strand
GTGGCCGCACTGTAGGTGCCAAATCCACTGGGGAAGGGCAACGTCTCCACCGCCAGATTGCTGGTGGTCACCCGCGTAGCTTGGCGTTGATTCCCTTCGCCCACTCGTCCGCGTGAAGCGATGTAAGTGGCGTCGGGCGTAATCGCACTGGCGCTGACAAACGCGAGGCCCCACGAGTATGAGACGAGATTGGGGAGTTCAACCAAGCCAGTGTCGGAGCGCCAGAGCACGCCGGTATCAGCGAAGTTTGAACCCGGTTTGCCGCTGGAGTTCCCTACTGCATAAATGACGCCGTTGGCTTTGGTGGCATCGCGAATTTCGCTGTAGGCTGCACCACTCGGCAAGTCACCCACCCCGTAGAAGGGACCGTTGCCATAACCCAAACCAATGACCGACAGCGTGGTCGAACTGCTGAGGGTTGCGCCGTTGCCACCCGTCACCGTCACCTCATACGTCCCGGCATCGGCCGCAGTCAGTCCGGAGAGGTTCAGCACCGAGCTCGTGGCTCCGTCAATCATCGAGCCATCTTTCTTCCATGCGTAGGTGAGCTCACCCGCACCCGTGGCAAACACGCCCAAGGTCGCCGAACCACCGTTTAAGAACGGAGTGGTCGTTGCTAAACCACCGGAAGGGAATGCCAGTTGACCGCTAGGGGTCGAAGGTCCCGTGGAGAGGATCGCTGCCCCATCGCCTACCACCACCATGCGACCTGCACCAATGGCAACCGCCGACAAATTGGGTTTGACGTCGATTCCGGCAAATTGACTCCAATTGACCCAGTCGGTGGTTTTCAACACGCGGCCTTGCGTGCTGACGACGTAATACCCGTCAAAACCCTTGCGCACATCGGCGTAGCCATAACCAAAATTCACGTAATCGTTCGGCACCGGGGAAGTGTTCCACGTCAGGCCATCGGTCGAGAGCATGACGGTGCGGTTGTCACCTACTGCTACAAACAATCCATCAATCGCCCGCACTCGACGTAGGTTTTGACCGTTGGGGATCGAAACATCCGACCAGTTCGTCCCGTCGGTTGACCGCAGAATCAAACCTTGATCACCCACGATCACGCCGACACTGCCCAAGAAGGCAATCGACTGCAGGTTCCGGGTTACTCCCGGGATTTGGCCGGTCGTCCAATTGACGCCGTCGGTCGATTTGCGGGTCGTGCCGCCCGGGCCGACCGCGGTGAAGCCGCCGTTGGCGAAAATAATGTCCCGACTTTCGGTTCCGTCGCCGAGATCGATTTCAGTCCAAGCCTGACCATCCGCTTTCACCAGCATCACACCCCAACTTGGGGCGATCACCGTATGACCCGCACCGTAGGCCACCGCGTTGAGCCAATGTCCGGTAAATTGATCCGTCACATTCCACTGCACGCCATCAGAAGAAGTCATGAACGTGCCACTGGAACCGACTGCGATGAATTGATTGTTAATCCATTCGACATCAAACAATCCATCCGTGCTGCCGACCGAGCCGGTATTGGTCCACGCCTGGCCTCCGTTGTCCGAGCGACGGATCACGCCGCCAGCGCCGACCACGATGGTGACTCCGTCCGCTGAAACCGCGTCCCGGAATCCGGTGACCGGACCACCGGCTGCGGTGGTCAACTGCGTGAAGGTCGAGAGATCGGTCGAGCGCAGGACGTTATTGTCATTCCCTACCACGAAGTATTCTGAACCGGTGTAGGTGATCCCCTGCAACCATGAATAGGTGCCGAGGGCATGCGCGGTCCAAGTCGTCCCGTCGGTCGAACTGAATACCGCATCGCCTCCGCCCACGGCGACAAACTGATTGTTCAGGAATTTGATTCCATTCAGCGGGGTCGTTTCATAACCCGACGGCAGCGAAGCAGAACTCCAGGTCATGCCATCAGCCGACGTCCGGATTTCTCCGTTGTTGCCCACGGCGACAAAGCTGCCGTTGCCACCGGCCACGCCCTGCAAAGTTTGACCAGCGCCTGTCGCATGATAGGCCCACGTAGCACCAGAGTCAGTCGAAACCATGGCGTTGCCATTATCGCCCACCGCCACGAAGCGACCGGTGTCATGAGCCACCTCCCACAACCAATTGTAGTTCGGAGCCCGACCGACGGAAGTCCAGTTGGTCAGATCGGTCGATCGGTAAATCCCGCCGCCGCCGCCAACCGTTACATAATTAGCCCCGTCAAACGCTATGGCATGCATTGATTCCTCCGGCAAAAACACCGAGTCTGACCAAGTGATACCGTCCGTGGAGAAAACCACCCTGGAACCCGTGCCCACCGCCACAAAGCGGCTGCCGTCATGGATTACCGCTTCCAAAGTGCCACCTTGCGGACGAGGATTGCGCCAGTAGAGTTCCGCCGAATCTTCCGGCGTCGTAGCACCAGCCAGAGCGAGTCGATGGAACGCACTCACCGGTTGACCTCCTTGAGAGAAGGTGCCGCTCACGATCAAACTACCGTCGGGCGCGGTTTTGGCACTCATGGTGCCGCCGATGTAGGGCTCGAAATCGAGGTTGGAGCTGAAGCTGGTCACGACGCCGCCTTCGCTGTTGAGCAAAACCAAACCCGCCGTGGATAATCCGTTAAACGTATCGAAGAACCCACTGACCCAGAGCTGACCGTTCGGTGCCAGCGAGACATCCGTAACCTGCCCAAAACGATTCGGGGCCGCGAGGAATTGCGCTCCCGAACCGATCGCAAAGCTCGTATCCAGAGACCCATCGGTATTCAGCCGCGCGATGCCGGGGAGGTATTGTCCCCCCATGAAAGTGAACGAGCCGTAAACGATGACTTTTCCGTCCGCCTGCGCCAAAGCGCCTTCGAAAGGCGTGCCGGAATAGTAGGCCTCAACCTGACCCGGATTGCCCCCGTTGGTATTCGCATCGGTGACGGTCGGGTAACCCACAAACGTGCCCCAGGTGATTTCAGGAGCGTTAAAATTTGTATCCCGCAAGCCGTTGGGGAGGAGCCGCAGAATGGTGTGTTGCAGCGTGCCGGCAAACTCAGGGTAACTGCCCACCGTGCTGCGCGCGATAATGCCACCATTGCCATCGACGGTGAGCTCACGGAAATTGCCTACCATGAGCCGACGGATGGAATTATCTCCATTGCGATAAACCGCCCCAAAAGCCGGAAGCGTCTCTCCCGGATCGAAAGTGGAATCAATGGTTCCATTGGTCAGGAGTCGGGCGATTCCCGTGCTGTCATCGATGAGGCGCTGGGGGCTGGTAGACCAAACTAACACCCGGCCATCACCGAGTTGACCGATCTCCATGCCGTTGAGATCACCCAGCGTGGGGTCGATCGTAAACGAAGTATCTTGCGCGCCATCCGGTAACAAGCGCTGGATCGTGCGCTGACCATTCGGATCGACGATCGCGACGAGAATCTTCCCGTCATCCGCCACTTCGGCGAAGACCACCGAGCTGTTCGACGCTATGCTCGGAGCCGAGAAGGCCGAGTCCACCGAACCGTCAGTATTCATGCGAACGATTCCCGGGACCCAAACCCCGCCAACATTGGCAAAGCGGCCCCAAGTGAGGATCTTGCCTGAAGGTAGCACGGCGAACCGATCCGGGAAGCTGGCCGTCTGAAATTGTGGGCCGGAGAATGAACCGTCCAAAGCCCCGGAACTGTCGAATTTTAGCCAGCTATAGATCGGATTGCCGTTATAGGTCGTGCCGAATTCCGGAGGCACGATCACACTGCCGTCCGGTGCCATCGAGAACCAGAACGCCTCGGTGCTCAGCGCCGGTTGGGCATACCCGGTATCCAGCGCCCCATTGGCCTCGAACCGCGCGACTCCCGATCCCACGACCATGAAGCGATCATCCGGCAGAAGCTCCATCAAACGCGGACGGATCTGCATGCCCGCATCGGCTTGGGTGACCAGGGTAAACGTCGAATCAATCGTGCCATCGAGGTTTAACCGAATAACGGGCCGATTGGCATTCGGGTCACTGGAACTCGCGACCGTCAACGTGCCTCCCGCGATGAGAAGTTTGCCGGCGTTGGCACCTTGAGTTTGGATGGCCAAACCACGCACTTGGAAGGGCTGGCTAAAGCCCGTCGGCACCCAGTCGGTGTCCAGCGTGCCGTCGGCGTTGAGGCGGGCAACAGACGGACGGTATTGACCGTCCACGTCGGAGAAAGAGCCTCCAATATAGATCTTACCGTCGGCATCCAAGGCAGGCGGAGCGAAGATAACCTGATCCGTGGTTACCTGATGGAACCCCTGATCGAGTGATCCATCCGGATTGAGGCGGGCAATGGTGCGAATGCCCCCATTGCCTGCATTGTTACCGGTCATCACCACCAGCAACTTGCCATCGGGCTGTAGCGTCGTGAACCGCGGCGAGCCTCCAAACAACGGCGAGCGGTAGCTTGGGTCCGGCGTGCCATCGGCGGAGAACCGGAACATGCGGTAGTTTTGATAACCTGTCTGGCCGCTCTCGATCGAGGCGACACCTCCCACTAAAACCCGGCCATCGGCCAGTGGCTGCACCGCCCACGCCTGCGTGAGGAACGTGCCAATCTTGAACCCGTTATCGACCGACCCGTTAGGCAGGAGACGAATGACGGCCCCCGTATTGACTCCGTCAGCACCGGTCAAATATCCGCCATTGACGAACGTCGCATAGATTTTACCCGACGCGTCCCGGGTCGCACGCCCCGCGATGGTATAATCCACGAAATCAGGACCCTCAAAATTTGCATCATTCAACCACGTCGTGCCAGTCTCCTGCGATCGCACGATCCGATGAAACGGAACCGGGAACCCAAAAGTGCGGTCCGGCCGGAACGTGCCACCGACCACCACGTGATCGGCATCGAGTAGTTCGAGCGTAATATCGCCACCCGTGTAGGGCACCAACTCCACGCCACTGTCGAAGCCCGGCACCACCGAGCCGTCCGGAGCAAGCTGCACCACCCCGGGAGCACTCACGCCATCGAAGGAGGTGAAATAACCACCAACCCAAATCCGCCCCGCGGCCGAAACCTTCACATCCGTCACCTGGGCAATCCGATCTGCCGCCAACGTAAAGTTCGCCCCGGCTCCCACTTCGAAGGAGGTATCCAACGATCCATCGCTGTTCAATCGCGCCAAACCTGAAGCGGGCTGCCCATTGATTTCCGTGAACAGACCGTAAACCAAAATTTTTCCATCCGCTTGGACTTGCACCCCCTGGAAAGGCGACTGCGCGAAAGTCGCTTCCACCTGCGTGCTCACGCCGCCACCAAAAGTCGCGTCGAACACAATCGGAAACGAGGTGACCGCGCCCCAAGGAATCTCCGGCGCGGAGAAGCCGGAATCAATCGAACCATCCGAGTTAAGCCGCACCAAAGTCGCATTAACCGTCGCGGCCCCGGCGTTGTAGGGTCCAGCGGACGTGCGAACGATCAATCGCCCTCCCGCGTCTTCGGCCAGCACGTCAAAATAACCCACCACCATGGTATTCAAGGACCCGTCACCGTGGCGATTCACGACTCCAATTGGAGGGAGTCCGGAGGCATCGAACGTCGAATCAATCGCTCCCGAGCTGGTCAATCGCCGCACGCTGACGGCGTCGTCTAAGATTTGTTGCACCCCCGTCGCCGTGACAATGGCTTGACCACTCGCGAGCTGTGTTACCGCCAAACTCCCGAGATTCCCACTGATCTCGCTGTCCAAGACAAAGCCGGTATCGACGCTCCCATCGGCCGCCAATCGCACAATCGAGGACTCGAAACTCACCGGGTTATAGACCGACGCCAACACCCCGCCGTCAGCAGACACACTGGCGTCCGCCACATACGACGGCGCCTGAATACTCGGCACCGTATACGCGCCGTCCAATGAGCCGTCCGCATTCATCCGGGCAATGCCGCCTCGCGCGGTGTCGCCGTTGACCTGATCAAACCGCCCCCAAGTGATGATCTTCCCGTCACCCAGCGCCTTGAATCGACTCGGATAGCGGTGACGCACCAAATCCGGCGCGCTAAAACCGGTATCGACGGCGCCCGAGGGTAAAAACTTCACCAAGTTGGGCGCAGGGTTGCCATTCACCGAAGCACCCAATTGCGGGGGCACGATCACGCTGCCATCCGCCAATGCCTCCATCCAAAAGAACTCGGTGTCGAACGAGGGCTTGGCGTAAGCTCCGCTACTGAAAAG
>CAXBOL010000306.1:0-6145 GCA_963977295.1 uncultured Opitutaceae bacterium | reverse complement strand
CCGCCGGAACTGCCGGGGCAACCGAAACCCATCCTCGCGCTTGCACCCACTCCACGGTCTCCGCTTTCACCCCGCCCCATCGTAAAGTGCCGTTGGCGTCGGATTCAAAGGTATCCGTCACCAGCGGATTCGTGCGCCGCAATCCTTCCAAAAAACCTCGAGCGTCGCCATCGGCTGCCTCTCTCAAGGTTTGCCCCAACGTCGTTTGCACATCCGAAACCAATACTTCGATGTTTTCCGCAATGAGTCGGGTCCGCTCCGCCACCGTTTCTTGTCGTGCGGCCGCCGCCGCTTGGGCTTGGGCCAACACCCGACTTCGTTCCCGTTGCAATAACCACAACGTCCCGCCTCCCACCGCGAGGGTGGGCCCCAACAGCAGTAACCAATAGAGCACTACGCGACGACGGGCGGTGTTCATTGCAGGAGAGTCTGGCAGGAAAACACCGCCGGGCACAATCCCGACGGCGCGCTTTCCTTACTTCGTTAATCCCGGGTCTGCTGATTCACCGTCTGGGCATTATCCGCGCGGTAGGCCTTGCGGGTGACGTTGTCCAGGCCTTCTTTTTTCACCCGTTCCGCCTCCACCGCTGCTGGCGCGGCCAGCCGCTCAACTCTTGAGTTGCCAAACAGCTTCGCCATCAAGCCCAACGAGGAAGAGACACTCTCCAGTCGCGCGGCCGCTTCGTCTTGCCGTCCCGCATCCACGAGGGAAATGACTTCGTCTTTTGCTTCAGCGATCCGGTTTTCGGCGTAAGCGACCTGCACGTCCTGGTTGGCATGATCGACCACATCTTGCTCTCGGGCCGAAAAACTTACCCGGGCGCTGATCCCTTTCTTGGTGGTGCGACTGCCACTCAATTCCTCATAAGCCACTGTGGCGTGGGCCAACTCACGCTGGGAGCCCGCCCGCCCCGGCTCGACGTCGACTTCGATCAGGGCAAATTTTTCGCTGCCCCCGTAAAGCTGATTCAGCTCTACCACCACGCGTTGATCTTCCACCCGGCCATCCCGACCGACAATGCGTCGCGGTCGAACTCCGGCCGGAAAGGTCACTGCCACGACCACCCGGCGGGCGACGACATTAAGCACATCCCCCAACTCCTGCCGAAAGATCTGCGCCAAATCACTGCTATGCTGCACAAAGTAAGTATTGCCGTCGCTGCGGCGCGCCAACCGCGTCATCAAGTCTTCGTTAAAGTCCACACCGACGCCAATAGTGCTGACCGAAATCCCTTGCCGCACCAAGTCGGAACCAAACTGCCCGAGCTCGGCGGGTGAACTGGGGCCGACGTTGGCCAAGCCATCTGACAACAAAATCACACGATGCACGTAGTTGTCTTCGATGTAGCGCCGCACCTCCACCGCGCCCACTTCAAGTCCGCCATATAGATTAGTTCCGCCCCCGGTGGAGATGGATGCAATGGTGTTCTCCAAGTTCCGCCCATCGCCGACCCGTTGGGAAGGCACCAAAGTGTGCGCGTAGTTATTATAAACGATGATGTCGACCCGATCGTCGGGTCCCAATCGACGCACCGCTTCGATGGCCGCATCACGCGCTCGGGCGATTTTGTCGCCGCTCATCGAACCGGAGCGATCAATGACCAAGGCAAGATTTACCGGAGCCCGATGCCGGGCCGGAAGGCGCACGCCAGCAAGCGCGACTTTCACGATCGCGGTCTGACTTGATCCCGCCGGCAGCACCGGTCGATCCACTTCGATTCGCACTTCGACCGGCCCGGTCGAAGTGGCGAACACGAGGGAAGAGAAAACCAAGGCTAAAACCGAGCCCAGCAGGCCGGCGCAACGTAGAGAAGATATCGAATTTTTCATAATGAGTTTAGGGTTCGCTCCCATCTCATCACAATTCGCCCGGCGGGTTGTCAGGGTTCCGTCAAATCGATGTCAGGAAAATGTCATGATTCAGTCCTTGGGCTCCTGCTTGGAGGAATAGGACAGGTGGGCATTCATTCTGACGATTCAACCAACGCGTCCTCAAGGTAGGGCCATCCACTCGACCAGACGGGCCGAGCCGCGGCCAAACGTAGAACTCAAGTGTCCATGATATTCCATCCACCTTCCATGCCCCGATGAAAACACAGTTTGGCCCCGGGTAGACCGTTCAATCGTCGATCATAGCGCCGCTGGAGGAAACGAATGAGCTTAGCCAGCCAACCGTTGACGAAATTCTGAGCTCGAGAGGGTATTCGCCCACCGTGCAGCAGAAATGCCCGCTTGGCCTGTTCGGAATAGTCTTCGGCCCGCAACGCAGTTTTTTGGGCAGGGTGAACCCGAAAACCACCCAGCGGTGTGGCGACCGCACAAAGTTCGGCGTGTTTGTAGAATCGAGCCCAAAGTTCTAGATCCCCCGCCAGTGAAAAGGACGGATCGAGCCCACCCCCGGCACGCTCCCACAATGACCGACGCCAAAATGTCGATTCCTGCTGGATCCATCCGCGCGCATGCCAGTGACCGAACGGGAGGTGTTCCCCGCGAAAAAATCCTTCCCGCGAATATCCTCCGTTGTATCCGCAATGAGTCGCCCGACCATAAATGTCCCAGTGCATGGGGTAGGCAGTGGTCAGCCACTCAATTTCTGGATGCTCTGCAAAGATTTCCCCGACAACTTTAAGGGCCCACGGGGTGAGTTTATCGTCGGAATTGAGCCAGGCCATGACTTCACCCGTGCTTTGCGCAAACCCTCGATTGATCGCATCATATTGCCCTTTATCCGGCGCACTTTCCCAATGGGTAAGCCTATCCTGATACTTGCGAATGATGTCATCACTGCCGTCATTCGAACCGCCGTCCATCACGATGTATTCCAGTGCCGGATAGTTTTGTTCGAACACCGAAAGCAGGGTCTCTTCCAGAAAGGCCGCCTGATTAAAAGACGGTGTGACAATGGAGATCTTGGGCAGCGGCGAAGACATTACTTTTAAAGAGAGCCGTTTCGTCGATCTGATCCTCTTTAACGGGGCAGAAGGAATCGCCGGACAACTACCCTTGATTGGTGCGCAAGGTTTGTTCGAGACCAAAAAGCCGCCAGACCTGAACCGCGACTCGGTCGCTGATTTACGCCCCCCCGAATCGATGGCGAGCACTCACTCTGTCCTTAACCGCATCGCCCCATCGGCTACTCCGTTTGGAATATACCCACGAACTGCTTGGGCACGATGGCTGCCGTGCGCACATTGCGCCGCGTTAGCACTTTCTTGGCCCATTTCTCAACTTCGGCCAAGGTGATCGTGTCCACCAATCCGTCTTTGAGCGCGATTAGTTCCTCGAGCGATTCGGGTCTTTCCTGCGCCCGCTCCAAGCTCTGCAGCATGAAGCTGTTTTCCGCCCATGATCGCCGAATCCGACTCGAAAGAATTCCCCGTGCGCCCATAAATTCGCCTTCGTTGATACCTTCGCGGGAGAGCTTGGAGGCAATCTGCTCCAACAAGATCGCAATCCGAGATGACTCCTCATGCGAACAGTCGATTGAAGCGCTCAACAAACTGAATTCCGGAAAGCCATCATAGTTCTCAAATTTTGCCGATGGACTATATGCGAGCCCGAGGTTGTTACGAATCTCCTCCCGCACATGTAGCTCCAAAATCTTGGCCAGGAGATAAAGCACCGCGCGGTCGCGTGAGCTAATTTCGCCGTCCACCGGCCAATACCCCATGACCACGGCGAGATGACTTTCACCAATAAATTCAATGCGTTTGAAACCAGGCGGGGCGGAGATCTTTACCGGTTTAGGTTTCACCCGCAGGACCTTCTTTTCCGCGCGGGGCCCGAGTTGACTGAGCGTTAAACGCATCGCTTCCAAGGCTTCCTGCTCACTCACATCTCCCACGATGGTGACCTCGACAAACCCCTTGGTCAGGGGCTCCTCGACCCAGCTCCTGACGTCAACTGAACTCAGCCCCACGTAGTCGACGAACGTGCCGTTGGTGAACCGCGCGTCCCCCTTAAATAGATGGTCCACCAAATCACGCATCCCCTCCTGCATACCCACGGTGGACGAAGCCCGTGAAATCGTCGCCTGCAACTTCTGCGAGCGATGCACAAACGTGCCGAATTTCGGCTGATAAAGAAACTCCGTGACCACGCCCAGAAACGCGTTCAGGTCCTCCCGACTGGTCGTTCCGCTAAAGGTGAATGCATCCTGCTCGTCGACCCCAAAATCAAAACTCAAAAACTGATCGCCGATGATCTTACGCATGTCCTCAGCCAGGTAATGGGCCGTCCCACTGGCGAAAAGGGTCTGCAATCCAAACTCCTTCAGGGCCGGCTTGTTTCCCGGCATGTCCAGTAGCCCCGAGCCGACTCGCACGAGGGTTCGCACCACCCCCGGCTCTTTGGTCGACGGCACAATGTTCAGATGCACTCCGTTCCCGAACTTGTAGAGTTTCGCCCCGAATTGAGGCAGGTCCTTCACCAATTCCACCGGCGTCGGTTCGCCCCAGTTCTGCAACTGAAAACGATGCTCTTTCCGTGCGGCCAATTGCACCTCGCGCAACACCCCTTGCCGACCTTTTTGCAGCGCCTGCACCACTTCAGTGGTCTTCAGTTCGCGATCAATTTCTCCATTTAAGTGCAACACCAGCCGATCGACGTCCCAGATTCGTCGATACGTGGCCGTCAGCGCCTCCGGCGACAGGGTCCGCAACCAGGCGGCGATCCATCGATAGTTCTCTTTGGGGCCGATATAGACCCGGTGTTCCACGATCGAATCGAGCAAATCCTGCGACAACACATGCGGGTCGCTTTGATCCACTTGCTCGATCATTAGCTCCGCATTCCGCAGTTGCCGTTTGCGCAAGGCTTCGATTTCCGCGTCATCAAATCCCCAGCGGTGGGTGGCTCGAATCATCTGATCGAGCGCCCCTAGATGCGTGGCCCAATCTTTGCCATTGGAAGTCACCCCAGCCACCGCCGCCTGGTAACCGAGTAACGTTTCCGACTCCGCACTGCCGCCGGGCGTGTTAAAAAGGCCTCGTTGCAAGCGTTCGCTTAATAATTGCTGCACGAAGCTTTCCCGCTGTGATTCGATCCTTCGTTCACGGGAGTCGATGCCGTCTCCGGCTGGTCGCGCCGATGCGATCGTCGCCCGCACGAAGCCCACGTCACTAATGCGAAAGACTTCCGCCCGCGGGGCGGAGCTCTGCACCAACGCGCCATAATGGCGGGGCGGCAGTGGCGCGGAGGGACGTTCCATCGATCCAAATCGCTCCCGCACCATTGCCTCCATTTCACCCACTGCAAAATCGCCTGAAGCCACCAAGACCATTAAATCCGAGCGGTAGCAGCGTTGGTAAAATGCCCGAAACTGAGCCGGGGTGAGGGCGTTGATCGTTTCGGGCGTGCCACCCGGGGTGCGCTCCGGAAATTTCAGTCCGTTAAAAATCGCCTGCATTGAGGCCAGTTGGCCTTTGGCCATGTAGCTGTCGCGTCCGCGCAACTCACTCAGAATCACCCCTCGCTCCTGCTCCACCGCCTCCGCCGCAAACGTCACCCCGTCGGCGAAACTGCGAAACAACCGCAGGCCTTTGCCCAACAATTCCGCCGACGCATCGCGAAAATCGAGCGAATAGGCGGTATGATCGAACGTCGTCACGGCATTGACGTCGCTCCCATATTCGATGCCCAACTCCTGGAAAAATTGAATCATCTCTTTCTCCGAAAACTCCGAATTTCCTCGAAAGCACATGTGCTCGATAAAGTGAGCCAACCCGCGCTCCTGATCGGTCTCGTCCAGCGATCCCGATAACACCAACAGTTGCAATGTCGCCGCCTGCGGCACCGCCCGGTGGGGCAACAGTGCGTAGCGGAACCCATTGGGCAATGCCCCCCACACCACGTCGGGGTGCGGTTTGAGTTCACTCGTGGCATGAGCCCACTGCCCTGCCCGAGGATCGGGTTGAGCCCCCAATGCGGCTCCGCCGGCCAGCCAAGCCAAACCCCAGATCGCGAGTCGTCGAAACGTCATACCCATCAGTCCACTGAAACCGCAGTGCGTTCCCTCGTAAAGCTCGCCGCGTAGTTTGTAAACGGTTCACCCCCGCTAAGAATGGTTTCACTCGATTCCGTCCCGTTCCCGGGTCAGGACTGAGGACACCCCATGCTCCCTCGATTCCCCCTCGTCACCGCATTT
>CAXBOL010000305.1:0-6152 GCA_963977295.1 uncultured Opitutaceae bacterium | reverse complement strand
GCCGGACAGTACGCTTTATGACGGGCAGGTGGCGGACCGCAGTGTAGCCGCTATGCGCAAATTTGCGGCGAATGAGGACGGCTCGCCATTTTTCTTGGCGGTGGGGTTTCTGAAGCCGCACCTGCCGTTCATTGCACCGAAACGCTATTGGGACCTCTACGACCCAACGACGCTCGAGATCACGAAATTGCGCAATCCGCCGGTGGGAGTGCCGACCCCGGCGATTGATGTAGTGCTCGACGAACTGCGCGATTCGTATCCGTGGGACGTGCGGGTCGATGCCGCCACCGGGCAGCCGGTGTCCGACGATGCGGTTTATGAGATGCCCGCCAAAGGTGAGCTGCTACCCGAACAGGAGCGCCGTCTGTTGCACGGGTATTACGCCTGTGTGAGTTTTGTAGACGCACAAGTGGGCAAGATTACGTCGGAGTTGGAGAAACTCGGCTTGGCGGAGAATACGATCGTGGTGGTTTGGGGCGACCATGGTTATCACCTCGGTGAATTATCGTTGTGGAGTAAGTTCACCAATTTCGAACTCGGCACACGTTCGCCCCTCGTGGTCTACGACCCGCGGGTGCGGTCGCCTCGTCACCGCACCGATGCACTGGTGGAGTTTGTCGATATTTACCCGGGTCTGTGTGATCTGGCCGGATTGCCCCAGCCGGCCGATCTGGAAGGCACCAGCTTTGCCCCACTGTTGGAGAATCCGGATCGAAGATGGAAGGAGGCGGCGTTCAGTCAGTATCCTCGCCGTGACCTGATGGGTTACACCGTGCGCACGGATCGCTATCGTTACACCGAATGGCGCCAAGAGGAGGGCCGAGGGGCGACGGTGGGGACCGAACTCTACGATCATGCGGTCGATCCCGACGAAACCATGAATCGGGCGCAGGACCCCGCTTACCAGGCCGCTCGCGCCGCGATGACCCTCGTGCTCAAGCAGGGCTGGCGCGCGATTCCGCAGCCCTTCGTCCCTTCCTCTTAACCCGCACTTTTAATCGAAAAAAGTCATGAAATCTTCCCACGCTTTTACCCGCCGTAACTTCATGAAGGGCCTCACTGCGGGGTCTCTCGCCGCGCCCTTTGCCACACTCCTCACCGGCGATGTCCTCGCCGCAGGGACCGGCGGCGGGGCGTCCGGCTCCTCCGGGGCAAGGACCGTCACTTTGCCGCGCTTCTTCGATTGCAATCGCTACATCGGACCAGGGTTTCCCAAGGTGGCTGATTTCCCGGCTCCGAGGGATCTGTTGGCTGAGATGGACCGATTGCACATCGATCGATCACTGGTCTGGCATACCGACGCTCGCGCGGCCTACCCGCTCGCGGGTAATCAGACGCTAATCTCGGAGCTGGCGGCGGCGAAGGCCGGGGGGCGGTTGTTTCCGGCCTTTGTGGTTGCACCGTCCTTGAGTGGCGATGGAGAGGAACAAGACTCCTTTCTGAAGCTGGTGCGACGCCATGACGTGCGGGCCTTTCGGTATTTTCCGCGGACCGGCAAGGGAACCTTGAGCGATTTGGATCCGTTGATGGAGCGCCTCGCGACGCGCCACCCGGTGCTGTTGCTGGATTGTTTTGAAACGCTCGCGTCCGACGCCAAGCTCGACGAAATCATCGAATTCGCCGAGCGTCAGCCGACCCTGACGCTGATTTTCACCAACGCCATGTGGGTGCACCATGATCGTCTCTACGAATTGATGGTGGCCCGACCGAACATCCGCATGGAAACCTCGCTGGTGCATACGTATCGGACCGTGGAATACGTGGTGGAGAAGTTTGGCGCGGACCGCATGCTCTTCGGCACCGGTTACCGGTCTAACTACGGCGCGGCGATCGCAAATCTCATGCATTCTCCCATGAGTAGCGCGCAACGGGATCAGGTGGCCCACGGAAACCTGGAGCAATTGCTGCAAGTGAAAGCCCCCTTACGGGGCACTCAGATGATCACCGGTGACACCCTCTGGCACCGGCTACTGCGGCGCGAAGCTTTAGGACCGCTCATCATCGATGCGCACGCCCACATGGGGTACGGCGGGGAGTGGGAGGATCATCACAAACCTGATTTTACCGAACACGTCGGTCGGGCTTTGGGTTATCTCGATGAAATGGGGGTGGAGCGGATGATCATCGCAGAGCACACCCCCTATCAGGAAGGGGAGATTGATGGGCTGACCAGGCTGGAGCGCGGGTTGGCGAAACACCCCGATCGCTTCAATGCCTACCTAAGTGCTCAGGCCTTTTTGCAATGGGATGCGCCGCCCACAGAGGCAAAGCTCGATGCGCTGTTCAGCCGCGGGTTTTACGTAGGCTTCAAGACTCACACCGATCATTGGAAGGTGCCCATCACGGATCCCCGGTTTGAGCCGATGTGGGCCTATGCCAACAAGTACCGCCTGCCGATTCTGCTGCATACTTGGACGACGGAAAACGCCTCGCCCAAACTGCTACGCGAAATTGCACCACGGTTTCCGGATGCGTTCTTTGTGCTGGCCCACTCGGGCAACCGGGATCGTGGGGTGGTGGAGGAACTCATGCAGGATAATCTCAACGTGTATCTCGAATGGGCCGGCAGCTTCGTGAACCCGGACGATTGGCGGCCGGTGATGGATCGCCAGGGCAACCAGCGAATCGTGTGGGGAGCCGATGGCGTGGGGTGGGAGCACCGTTGGGGGCACAGTCCCGCGTGGGAAATGGGACGTTTCCTGTCTATCGGCCTGAGTGATGAGCGACTCATCCCCATGCTCGGCGCGAACATGCAGCGCATTCTGTCGAAAAAACGACCAATCACCCTCAAATGAGGTTCAACATGCGATCTTTCATCATTTTCCTTTTAGTGGCGCTCGACGCCATGGCGGCGGCCTCGAAGGAACGGCCAAACATCCTCTTCATCATGACCGACGATCAGTCCTACCGATCGGTCAGCAGTTACGCCGGCGCTCGCCCTTGGGTGAAGACTCCCCACATCGACAAACTCGCTCGCAGCGGCGTGCAGTTCGAGAATGCCTACGTCGGCACCTGGTGCATGCCGGCGCGAGTGTCGTTGCTGACTGGCCGGATCCCTCATGCGGTGGAATCGGTGCGGATGGAGGGCGCGTATCCCGGGGTGGCCTACGATCCGGCGCAGGCTCCTTTTTGGCCGCGGGTCCTGCGTGAGCACGGCTACACGACCGCGCACATAGGCAAGTGGCACGTGGGCGCGGATACCGGAGCGGGACGGGAGTGGGACTATCAGGCTGCGTGGTTACGGCCCCAGCGGGCCGATAATCCCGATGGCACCAGTTATTACCTGGATCAGTTGATCTCCTTCAACGGCGAGCCGGCCCGTCCGGTGCGTGGGTATTCGACCGATAACTACACGGATTGGGCGGACGCCTTCGTCCGCGGAGAGAATCGGTCGGCGGAAAAACCGTGGTATCTTTGGCTGTGTTACACCGCGCCGCATCACCCGTTTGTGCCAGCGGAGCGACACCGCTATGACTATCTTCGTGAGGAAGTTCCGGTGCCGGAGGACATCAATCCACCGCGCGTGGGCAAACCCGCCTACATGCAGCAGATTCGGGAGTGGGAACCCGATGATCGCGGGATGTTACGTGCGGTTGGTCCGGCGGAGGGTATTCCGCTTCGCGAAGGGGTATATGAATACAACCGTTCCATCCGGTCGATTGACGAAGGGGTGGGGCGTCTCCTGCAAACGCTGGCCGAGACTGGTCAGTTGGCCAACACCTTGGTGGTGTTCACCTCGGATCAAGGTTACGCATGGGGGGAACACGGATTTCTAAAAAAAGTGGCGCCTTACGATGCCAATATTCGCGCCCCGTTGATCGTGAGCCAACCGGGCACGATTCCCTCTGGTTGCAAAGTGGATCAGCCGGTGGTGGGGCTTGACCTGATCCCCACGTTTTTCGCCCGATCTGGAGTTAAGCTGCCATGGCCGATGCATGGTCATGATCTCACACCGTTGTTGTCGGAAAATCAGGGCGAGTGGAATTATCCCGCCCTGCTAAGCTACACCGGATGGTCATACGGCTCCACCACGGCGCACATTCCGGACGGCGGCATGGACGGTCACTCCCTCGTGTCTCACGTGCCGTGGTATGTGCTGCTACGCGACGGACGCTACAAATACATCCGCACCTACGTGGAAGGTGAAACGGAAGAGCTCTACGACTTGGTGTCAGATCCGGACGAATTAACCAATCTCGCAACGCTTACCCAGCACCACGCCCGCGTGGTCCGGATGCGGGCTGAAGCAGTGGATGAACTGCGCCGCACGGAAGCCCCTTTTGTGGATCGGCTGCCGTCGGTGCGCCGCTTGACCCTGTGATGTTTTAGGGCTTCATCCTCACGGGATTCGTGAGGGTTGTGGGTAGAGAAAACTCATTGCAGTTGGAAATCGTTGATTTACAGAATGGTTGGATCAACCTAGTTTCCCCAAGTTTGGCGTGCTTTTCACCTTATACGGAGTCTCTTGGGAGTCCTTCGACCCCGGCCGTGATCTGTTGCTTGAAAATATGGCGTTACGACATCAACTCCGGGTGCGGAGTCGAAACGCCAAGAAGCCCAGATTCAGCAATGCGGATCGGTTGCTTTGGATTTTTCTGAGAATGATTTGGTCTCGTGGGAAAGGATCATCAGTGGTTCGTCACCCTCTGCCGACTCAATGAGAACGGCAGGTGAGAATTTACTTCTCCAGGACAAGAATCGCGACAAGTCACCAGATGATCCCCGCGGCATTGCTTAGGATTAATTGCAGGTATGAATTACGTAAAAAGCCGTATCCCAGAAGGATACGGCTTTTACTAAAGTGGCTGCTCGGGCTGGATGGAATTACGAACTCGGTAACGGGAAAATCGACCGTTACAGAGGGGGAAATGCCCCGTGATTCGTTCCAACTGATTAACAAATCTGGAAAGTTGGAACGAATTGAAATTGGGGATGGGTCAGGATGGCACGCCCAATTCGTTCCATTCGTTCCAAATCGGGTTCCTGCTCAGTATTGGAGTTCCCTATCCCGTCTGTCGAGTGGGTGCGTTTTCCGGGTCTCCTCCGCTCATTGCTGAAATAATGCCCTTTCAAGCTCCCAGCCATATTCGAATGGAGATTGGCCCGACTGCCATGGAGTTCCACGTGATCTCACAGAACCACGGCTCCACTAACGCTTCGCTTTCACGAGTTTGACGATCTTTTCGCCGGACTATTTCTCAATCGCCCAGAGCGCTGGGCATGTGGTGTCGGCCTTGCGCTGTCCGCAGGCGGATTCCAGCTTCACCAGCGTGCGCCGCAACCGACGCATCTCGATTATCCGGCGGTCAAGATCGGCCAGCTTGGTGGCAAGAAGGACGCGCACCTCCTCGCACGACTCACCGGGCAGAATGCGCATGTCCAATAGCTCCTTGATTTCCCGTAACGTGAAACCGAGTTCCTTGGCGGAGCGGATGAATCGCAGGCGCAGCAGAGCATCATCATCGAAGTCCCGGTAGCCCGAGTCGGGCCAACGATGGGCATCCGGCAGCAAGCTCTCGCGCTCATAATAGCGGATGGTTTGCACGTTCACATCTGCCTTTTTTGCGAGTTCTCCGATCGTCATGGATAAATATGGCTGCTTGACCTTACACTATACTACAGGGTGTAGGGTGCCACCATGAAAAAGACCCATTTCTCTTGGAGCCTGACGGGAGGCGTCTTCGCCGGCATTGCTGCCTCGCTGTGCTGCATCGGGCCACTTTTGGCCCTCAGCCTCGGGCTCGGCAGCTTCGCCGCCTCGGCGTGGTTCGCCCAATGGCGGCCTGTATTTCTCGGGGTTACCTTTGTGCTTTTGGGTTTGGCTTGGTATCTCACCTACCGTCGGCCGAAGGTGGACTGCGAAGATGGATACTGCGCCCGGCCGCCCGGAAAGGCAGCGCGGATCAGCCTGTGGCTCGGAACGTTGGTAGCGCTCGCGGCGGCGATATATCCTTCACTACCTGCGGAGAATCATGAAATCAACGCTGCCATAGTCGCAGCCAGTGACTCCGAACTTAGCGTATTGATTCCCTCGATGGATTGCCCGTCGTGCGCCTCGGGTATCGAAGCGTCACTCAGTCGTGCACCGGGAGTGAAGCAGTCCGCAGTGAATTACGAAACCAAGGCTGCGGTTCTGGTTTACGATCCGAACC
>CAXBOL010000304.1:0-6155 GCA_963977295.1 uncultured Opitutaceae bacterium | reverse complement strand
CATCAATCTGCCCGACGGTTCGCCCAATCCTTTCTTTGGCCAACCTTACGTGAAGGACTTTGATCCCGATCAATTCACCCATTCCCAAGTCAATGACAACACCCGCGCCATGATCGCGTGGACGCCGGACTTCACCGACAATGATGGTTTCACCAAGTGGTTCGGTCGCCATCAAGTCTTGGGCTTGTGGAGCCGCAACGAGGTGGACTCCACCTTCATCCGTAAACGTTGGTTTGAGATGGACGATGACCAGATCGAAAACAACACCATCTTCTGGGCTTCGAACCCCGCCGCGCCCGGTTGGAATCGCCAACGTCGCAGCACCGAGCGTATGCACTACCTCGCCAATCCTGGTTCCCAGCCTCTCGGCTCGGTTACCCGGTCCACCGGAGAATTCAACGACTTGGTCTATAATGGCCGGATGAATTACTACGACTTCGGCGCCTCCGACTGGAAAACACTCGGCACTACGATGGGCTTCTTTGACATGAGTGCCTCGACCAGTGCCACCCAACGCGTCGTCGAGTCGAGCAGCTTTGGCCTCACCAGTAACTTCTGGAACGATCGTCTGATCACAACCTTCGGGGTGCGCAAGGATGACTACAAGGCACGCACCACCACGACCGGTGCCATTCTGGATGGTCCTGGGGGTAACCAAATTGAACCCGGCATGTCTTCGGCCGAACAGTTTGTCGACGGGTGGTTCCAGACCGACACCGTGCTAAAGCGTTTCAATTACTGGGACGAGTTAAGTGGCACGACACGCACCACCGGTGCCGTGTTGCGTCCGTTTTCCAAATGGAGCGGAATTGAAGACCGTGCATCCAATGGTTCGCAGTTGGCCCAATTCGTCAGCAGCCTCGGCTTCTCTTACAACAAGTCGGACAACTTCAATCCGCCCCCTGCCGCGCAGGTTGACGCTTTCGGCAATCAGTTGCCTAAACCGACTGGAGTGGGTGAAGATTGGGGCGTGCAGTTCTCGCTGTTCGACAACAAGCTGTTCGCTCGCGTGAACTGGTTTAAAGCCAGCAATCAAGATGAGCGCACCACCCCCGGCACCTCGATCAGCCGCTTGACCGGCAACGTCGATACGACTCTGTTCCGCAATTGGGCTCGCACCATTGCCATGATCAATCGTGGTTTGGATCCGTTGAACTCGCAGGAATTCAACACCAACAATTACAGCCAAGCTGAAATTGATGCGTTGGATGATGAAGCCGCTGCGATCTGGGGTCTGCCGTTCGATTACTACGACGATGTAGGCACCATCTACGCCACCCGCGACGCCGTCGCCGAAGGGGTGGAAATTCAGCTGACTTACAACCCGACCCGCAACTGGACGATGAAGTTCACGGCAGGTCAGCAGGAGACCAAGTATTCGAATGTGCTCAAAGAATTCGATGACTGGTTCGCGGTGCGCAACCCCGTTTGGTCCAGCGCGAAAGCATCCGATTATTTGGCCCCGCAATATCAGCAATTCGCGCAACCCTTCGCCAATGATGCGGGTCTGGAATATAATCTGGGCACCTTCTGGGGCAGCTATGGTTACAGTTCAGCGATTCGGATTGGAGACCAATTCGGGAACGAAAACGCTCAGCTTTACTACGATAATGTGGTGACACCTCAATACGCCATCGCTTCTGATCTCGAAGGTCAGGCGGCCCCCGGCCAACGCAAAAATCGTTGGTCCGTGCTAACCAACTACACCTTCGACGAAGGACGATTCAAAGGCTTCTCCGTGGGTGGCAGCACGCGTTGGGAGGATCAAGCCATCATCGGCTACTACGGGAAGGCAAACGTGGCGGCTGGCTCCACCGATCTCACCCTGTCCGATGTCGGTCGTCCGATCTATGACAACGCCAACACCTACGTGGACATGTGGGTTTCCTACACCACGAAAGTGTTTGATGATCGGGTGCGCATGAAGGTGCAGTTGAACGTGGCCAATGTATTCGAAAGCGGCGGCCTCAGGGTAGTCGGGGTGAACTATGATGGTTCGCCCAATGCTTACCGCATCGTCGACCCGCGTCAGATCACGCTCACGACGAAGTTCGACTTCTAAGATTTAGGGTAGGTTAGTTTTAGTTAGGGTAGTTCAGGGGAAGCCTCTCCGACTTCGGTCGGGGAGGCTTCTTGTTTTTAGACTGCGCCATCGTCTTCCAGCGGTTTCGGCTAAAGGAGCGCGGGACCGGGTTGTGGAGATCCGACTGTCCGAAAATGAGCCGACTGGCGTTGTCGAGTCGGGAAAGTCCTGATGCGAAACCCTCGTAGAGGTCACCCCATCGCACCCATGCCCTATATCCATCTTCGTTTGTTCTGTCTGAGCGTTCGTCGACCCATGGCGCGATAGCACCACCCGGTTGCTCCCAGTCTCATGAACCCTATTTTAGGTTCTGCTCTTCCGCGGGTGGGTCTGATCGGTATCTCCGGATACGGCAACGTTCACTTGCAACTGGTTCGCTACGGTCGAGATCGCGGTGAACTCGTCATTGTTGCGGCGACGGTTATTAACCCCGACGAAGTGCCAGCGGAGGTCGCCGACTTGCGGGCCCACGGCACCGAAATCTTTTCCGATTACGAAGCGATGTTGGCTACCCATGCTGGCCGCCTTGATCTGTGCCTCGTGCCCACAGGAATTCATTGGCATGCGCGAATGACCATCGCCGCGCTGCAGGTGGGGGCGAATGTATTGGTTGAAAAACCGCTGAGCGGCGTGATGAGTGAAGTCATTGCCGTGCAGCAGGCCGAACAAGCTTCGGGCCGTTTTGTTGCGGTCGGGTTTCAAGACTATTACGAAGCAGGGACATCCTGGTTGAAACAGGCTCTGCTCGACGGAGCAATTGGTCAGGTGGAAACCGTGCGATTTTGCGGAATGTGGCCACGCCGTCGGGAGTATTTTCAACGTAACAGCTGGGCGGGTCGTCTTCGCCAGGGAACCGTGGATGTTTTTGATTCTCCACTGAGCAATGCGTTTGCCCATTTTGCGATGTTGAGTCTCTATTTCGCCGGTCAGACCCTGCCTGGGGTGGCGGAAGCGACACTGCTCGATGGCGAATTGTTTAGGGCCCATGAAATTGAGACGTTTGATACCGGAGTCATTCGACTCCGCACCCCGGATGCGATTAACATGTGGTTCGGTGTGACTCATGCCTGCACGACGGCCATGGAACCCGAAATTGTGATATCGGGCACGAACGGCAGCGCCGGTTGGCGTTATGAAAAAGAAGCGTGGTGGTCTGGCCGCGACGGAGTGATTCGCCGGTTTGATCTCCCGAGTGCCCATGGTGCACGTCAGGCTATGATGGATACCGTAGTGCGACGATTGGTGGATCCGGCAGCAGCGATTTGCACTACTCAAATTGCCGCTCAACACACCCGGTTGATTGAGGCGATTCATGCCCAATTACCTATTCGGCAATTCCCGGCAGAGGACGTGATTTGGCGAGGTGAGGGTTCGCAGGGAATTCCTGAAGTCACGGGACTTGAGGCCGCGTTGCGAACCGCTTATGGCCACGGCGGGTTGTTGGAATCAGTAGAATTTAAAACCGAATTTTCAGTGAACGGCTCATGAAAATTCGTGCTATCCACTCCTACTTTGAAGGTTGCTGCCGGGGGGCACAGCAACGCGACGGAATGTCCGAGTTTAGCGAAATTGCCGACCGGGTTTCGTTTCGGTCATGCGAACTCACGGCGCCGTTAAAACTCAAGCAATGGCTTCGAGTCGAACGTTCCGACGCATCTTCGTCTTTTTCATAAACTAATTTTAAAGCCTCTGGTTCGACCCCAGCGCGGGGTTCAGCCGCCATATTCTCACCGTCAAAAACCATGACAATGAACATCAAAACCAAAACCCCTCGAGCCTGGACCCGCCCCTTACCGGTGGCTCTCCTAGGCTTTTTTGTCAGCGCCTCGGCCTTCGCGCAGCAAACCAAAACTGCTGCCGGGGATGAACCTAAGATCAGTAATGAAGATACAGTTACGCTGAGTCCATTTACGGTCGATACCACGAAAGACGAAGGCTACTTCGCCCAAAACACTCTCGCTGGTTCCAGGATGCGCACCAACATCGCGGACCTCGCATCTTCGATCACCGTGGTGACGATTCAGCAACTCGAGGACACCGCTTCGGTCGACATCAATGATGTGTTCCGTTACGAGGCCAATACTGAAGGTTCGAGCTCTTACACTCCTTCGGTGCAATCGTTGCGCAACGACGGCGTCGTGGACGTCAACGCCGGGTTTACCGCCGGTAGCGATGGCCAGGCGCAGACCAATGCCACGGCGAACCGCGTGCGCGGTATCGGTGTCCCCGGCTCGTCGCAGAACTACTATCCGGCGATTTCTCAAGTCCCGTTTGATGCTTACAATATCCAATCGATCGAAATTAGCCGTGGTCCGAACTCCATGCTGTTTGGCATGGGGAGTCCGGCGGGCATCGTGAATTCATCGAACGCCCAAGCGGTGTTGAATCGCGACTCCCAATCCGCCTCCTTCCGCACTGATGACCGTGGTTCATTCCGCGGTTCGTTTTCGTTCAACAAGGGCATCATCGACGATAAACTCGCGTTGTATGGTGCCGTGCTCTACGACAACAAGCAGTTCGAACGGAAGCCTTCCTACGACAAAATCAATCGTGTGTTCGGGGCGCTGACTTTCCGTCCGTTCGCCAAGACGGTGATCCGGGCCAGTATCGAAGAATACGATAACGACAACCGTCGCCCGAACACGTTGACTCCGCGTGACTCCGTCACGGAGTGGCGTAATGCCGGTTCCCCTACGTATGATCCGACGACGGGCGTCATTACCAGAGGCGGGCAATACGCGGGCGCACTGGCTTTGCGCAACAGCTCCCCTCGGATGGCCGAAACTCGCGCCTACATTGAATCTCTACCCGGTTACAGCGCATCGCTCTGGAATAGTGCCAAAACTGCCTACAACGGAGTCAATGTATTCGGTGGTGGGGCCCTCACCGATGCGCGTTCACCGCTTTACACCCCAGGCCTGAGTCTGGCCACCACCTCCCGTCCGATCTATCAGATTGCAGATGGCGTGACGGAGAATTTCTTTTACGCTTCGGCCGATCGTTACCGCACGTCGTTTGGCACGCCGGGCACCTCCACGGCCAATGGTCCGTTGATCTTGGCCAACGATGCCGCCGCCTACTCGAATTCAGCTTGGGCTCAGGCGTATGACACGAGTTGGTCGCAGTCCCAGTTCTGGTCGGCCACCGGCAATGGCGTGGGCAGCTATCGTTATCCCGGGGTAACGGATAAATCCATCTACGATTGGGAAACCGTGAACATCCTGCAGATGAATTTTGGCAAGGATCACAACACGACCGCGAATATCGAACTCGAACAGGAAATCCTGCCGAACCTGAACTTCAGCGCCGGTTGGTTTCGCCAGAACTTCGACTCCGTTTCGAACTACACCGTTTCCCAGCTCAACGTCGCGACGCTCTTCGTCGATACGAACGTGAAGTTGCCCGACGGACGGGCTAATCCGTATTTCGGTCTACCCTACGTCGAGGACTTCGATCCTGATCAATTCTACAATGCAGAGGTTAATGACAACTACCGCGCCATGTTGGCGTGGACCCCTGACTTTACGGATAACGATGGTTGGTCCAAATGGTTGGGTCGCCATCAACTGCTCGGTCTGTGGAGCCGTAACGACGTCGAGCGCACGTTGATCCGCAAACGTTGGTTTGAATCCTCCGACGATCAAATTGCCAACAATACGATCTTTTGGGCCCTCAATCAGAACCCTAACGCCGACGGTTCGCCGACCGGCTGGAGTCGCGAACGCCGCAGTGGTCATCGTCTCTATTATTTGGCCACTCCCGGTGATCCGACGAATGGCAGTGTAACCGGTGCATCTGGCGTGAACCAGAACCCATATGACTACAACGGGCGTATGCAGTATTACGACTACAGCTCCTCATCGTGGAACACACTGGGTATTACTCGCGACTACATCGATATGG
The DNA here is from genome assembly GCA_963977295.1 of uncultured Opitutaceae bacterium. Lineage (GTDB taxonomy): Bacteria > Verrucomicrobiota > Verrucomicrobiia > Opitutales > Opitutaceae > Actomonas. Next base: position 169 of record CAXBOL010000304.1, on the reverse strand, counting down.
AAGCGTCGACCAATCGGGCCCAGCGCCAAGTTGATTCCTCCAGCTTCGGACTCACCAGTAACCTGTGGAATGATCGTTTGGTCACCACCTTCGGCGTGCGCAAAGACGAGTATCGTGCTCGTGGCACGTCCACCGGAGCCCTCTTGGATGGTCCCGGCGGCACGCAAGT
>CAXBOL010000303.1:0-6197 GCA_963977295.1 uncultured Opitutaceae bacterium | reverse complement strand
AGCCCGGGGGGGATATTGAAAATCACTTGGCGGAGTGGGGATTGGATCTGTGTCTATCTGTGTGAATCTGTGGTTAACCAAATTTGTGGGATAGGGCTGGAAATTGATCGCTTATTGGGCGAGGGAGGCTTTCCAGGCGTCGCATTGGGCTTTGTAGGCGAGACCTTGGCCGTGGCGGAGCACCTTGGTGGGGACGTAGATGATTTTCTCGGCGGGCACACCGGCGGCGGTGGGGGTCTTCCCTTCCACGGCCAGTGCGCGGAGCAAGGCCATGGAATCGTAGCCAAAGCGGTAAGGGTCCTGCACTACGGTGCCGTAGATTTCCCCCGCATCGATGGCCTCGAGGGTCTTGGGTGCTTCGTCGAAGGAAAGGATCTGCACCTTGCCGACGAGCCCCGCGGCTTTGACGGCCTCCAAGCACGCCGGGGCGTTGTAGCTCCAGAGTCCCACGAGCGCGGCGATGTCGGGATAGGCGGTCAGGGTGTCTTCGGCATTGGCGCGGGCTTTCGCGGCGTCGGCGCCGTCGGTGCGTAGATCGATAACTTCGATGCCGGTCCCGGCGGTGGCTTCTTTGAACCCTTGGAATCGTTCGATGGCGTTTTGTTGATCTTTGATGCCGACGAAGACCATGACCTTGCCGCCGTTGGGCAGCGCTTCGATGGCGAGTTGGCCGAGCTGGCGGCCTGCAGCAATGTTATCGGTGCCGAGATAGGTAATACGATCGCTACCCGGCGCGTCGCTATCTACGCAAATGACATGGGCATCGGTGGCCCAATCATTGATCATGCGAATTTGGTTGGTGGCACTGGTGGGGCTGATGGCGACGCCTTCGACCCCGGCGGCGAGGAGATCGTCGACGATCTGTTTCTGCTTGGTGGTGGTGCCATCGCCACTGCGGAAGATGACTTCGATGTCGCCAAAATCGCGCTCGGCGGCCCGGGCTCCGGCTTCGGCGTAAACCCAGAAATCGGCGGATACGTTGGTGATGAAGCTCAGCTTGGTTTTGCGGGCGGAAGCGCCGGGGCCGTCGGTGGCGGTATCGGACGACTTACTGCAGCCAAGGAACCCGACGGCGAGTGAAAGCGAGAGAAGGAGGGGGAGGAGTTTACGCATGGGGAGTAAGGGTAAAGAGGACGAAGGGGAACCGTGTTTAACCACAGATGGACACAGATAAACACAGATTTGAATGAAGGGGCACGGATTTTTTAACCACGTCTATGAACGAAGTGAATGGTATGACATCCACCCGAATGGCTTACTCCTTCGCCAAGGCTTCGCAGCACAGGTCACTTCCGTTGCGCCTACAAAACCAATTTTGGAGTTGGTGGAGGTTTAGTTGAAAAAGAGGAATAGGGTTTATACCCCGACTGGTTGAGTGGCTGACAGAGTCGGGGTGTAACCCCCCTTCCTCTTTTGGGCAGCGGGAAATGGAGCCGATGGCGTGGGTCAATTGGGGCTGCGGCCGCCGTTGACGATTAAAGTTTGGCCGGTGACGAAGCTGGCCGCGGGGGCGCAGAGGTAGGCCACGGAGTCGGCGATATCCTCGGGGGTGCCCCAGCGACCGGCCGGCGTGGTTTTTAGGTAGCCCTCAAGTTGCTCGGTGGAGCTGTCGGCGTGGCGTTCGGTGGGGATCCACCCGGGGGCGACGAGGTTGACGGTGATCCCGTGCGGCGCGAGTTCAGTGGCCATGCTGCGGGTCCAGCCCTTTTGTCCGCCTTTGGCTGCAACGTAGGCGCTGAAGTTACCCACCGAGGCTTCGTAAACTTCGCTGCCGATATTCACGATGCGGCCCCAGTGCTGCTGTTTCATGTGTGGGAGCACGGCTTGGGTGAGGAGAAACGGACTCTTGATGAAGAAATCGACCATCTCCTGGTAGTGTGCCCAGGTATATTCCTCGATGGGGAGTTGCGGCTGCGGTCCGGTGGCGTTGGGCACCAGAATGTCGATGGGGCCGAGCGCGGCGACGGTCTGAGAAACAAGCGAACCGACCCCGGCAGAGCTGCAGACATCGGCGGCGATCAGCACACCGGGACTGTCCGTCACGGCGTGGTATGCGGCCAGGGCGTCGGTGGCGCGGGCTCGGTCGTGTGCGTAGTTGAGCGCGACTTTGGCGCCGCGGCGACCGAGTTCTTTGGCAATGGCAAGGCCGAGGCCGGTCGTGCTTCCGGTGACGAGCGCGACCTTGCCGGCGAGAGGAAGAAAGGTTGGGGAGGGCAAAGTGGGGAGTCTTTAACCACAGATGAACACAGATTAACACAAATTCAGACCATTCAAACTTAGGTTACTCTATTTACGTTTCAGTGCGTAGTGGTAGCGAAGCCATCTGCGTTCATAGACGTGGTTTAAAATACAGTTTTTTGGGGCTTAGCGGTAAATGGGGGTAACGGGGGTTCCGTTGGTGGTGAGGATGTGGACTTCGTGGGCGTTGGTCGGGGGGAAGATCAGGTCCCAAACGACTTTTTTGTCGGGCGTGACTTCGAAGATGCGAATTTTCTCCGGATTGCGCTGGCCGTAAGCGCAGATGATAGTGTTGCCATTGGGCAGACGTTGAGCGCCGCAGGGGTCGGCGAAGCGTCCATCAACATCGGAGTTGTCGATGCGCCACGCCACGCTGCCGTCGGGAGCGAATTCAACCGTCTTGTTCCCGTTGGTGAGATTAACGAGCGTGTTGCCGTTGGGCAAACGAATGGCAGTGAACGGCCAGTTGCGATCCTCGCGCCCACCAAGTTCAGGAAGATCGGTGGCGATCACCTTCACGACTTCGCCGGTGGGCGTGTATTCTTTGACCTTGAATGCCAGCAAGTGAGGCACGAGGTAGTTGCCGTTGGGCAGCTTGCGGGCCATGCGGGTTTGCATGTGGGCGTTGTCCGTTTCGGGTTGTAAGGGAACTTCCACGGCGGCGGTGCCTTCAGGCGAGATTTCGAGCAGGCGCGGCACCTCGCCCCGTTCGACGACCAGTGTATTGCCGGAGGGTAACCGGAACACGGTGCCGAGCTCTTTGTTGCGCGGATCCAAGCGGTAGGACCACACGATTTCCTGGGAGTTGTGGCGGTATTCGCGGGCTTCGTTGGCGGCGGAAAGCAACACGTTGCCGTTAGGCAGAACCATACCGTCGCGGGCGTGGTCGGGGCCGCGCCAGAGCACTTCGTTTTCTTCACTGATGATCCCCGTAAATTTGCCACAGATTAGGAACGAATGGCGGATGCCAAGAGGACTGATTTGTTCGCCGAACACGATGGGCTCCCCGGGATGAAACGTGGTCGAGTTGTGCCGGGCATTCTGGGTGATGGCGGCGGTCGCTTCGAGGTCGAAGCTTCCGTGGACGCGGGTCGAGGGATGTCGGGCCCGAATGCGGTTCAACGTGGCGGGCTTCATCGTGACATCACCAAGGAATAGCGCTTCGAGCTGGGGTAGGTCCAACGAGGCCAAGGCGTTTTCGGACAGCTCGGCGCCAAAGAGATTCAGGGAGGTGAGCGATGGCAGTGAACGGAGGGACAAGACCAGGTCGGTGGAAAGCGCCCCATGGTTGAGGTCGAGGTGAGAGAGATGAGCGAAAGACGTGAACCACCGGGCGTCGGGCACCGCGGTGTGAAGGTGCGGTAGGATCAACTCCGTGATAACAGGCGCGAGTTGTGCGAGGTCCTGCAGATCGTCCGAGGTGATGGCTGGTGCGACACTGCGAAGGTCGGCTACGATCCCGGCATCGGTTTGACTGCGTTTCTGGATGATCGCGTCTCGGGTCCGTAGTCGCGACACGGCTTCGAGTTGGGCGGAAGTAAGTTGATCTTCGAGGGGAAGCCTGGCGCGCTCGGCGAGGCTGCTTTTAGCCCCGTGGTAGATCCATTGGGCGATCTGGAGAATCTCCGTCGCCGAGGGGCTGGATTGGTCCTCCGGGGGCATGGCGGATTCATCGCTTTTAGGGAGGAGTAAATACTCCAGCAACGGACTCTCCATGGGCGCGAAGGGCACGATGGCGGGATCTCCGCTGGAACCGGGCGTCATGATCCAGTCCAGTGAGTCGAGTCGAAGATCGCTCTTCTGTTTATCAGGTCCGTGGCAATCGATGCAGTAGCGTTTGAAGAGCGGTGCGATGTGTTCGTCGTAGTCGTAGACGATTTCGTCGGGTTGCGCGAAGGACGTGGTGCCGGTGACAACCGCGAGGAAGGTGAGGGTGGGACGGATCATGAAAACCATTCCGGGATGATTTCGCCGTGCACGTCGGTGAGACGGACATCGCGACCGCTGTAGCGGTAGGTGAGACGGGTATGGTCGATACCCAGGAGGTGTAGCATGTTGGCGTGGAGGTCGTGCACGGAGAGTTTGTTTTCGATGACGCGGTAGCCGTATTCATCGGTGGCCCCGTAGGTTTGCCCGCCTTGGATGCCGCCGCCGGCCATCCACATGCTGAAGCCTTGCGGGTTGTGGTCGCGACCGTTGGTGCCTTGGGCAAACGGGGTGCGGCCAAACTCGCCGCTGAAGACCAACAGGGTGCTATCGAGGAGACCGCGGGCTTTTAGGTCTTTGATGAGGCCGGCGATGGGTTGGTCCACGGCGAGGGCGTTCTTTTGGTGGCCGTCGATGAGGTTGGAGTGTTGATCCCAACGATCACCGTTGCCGGGATTGATGGTGAGCTCGACGAAGCGCACGCCGCGCTCGACGAGGCGGCGGGCCATGAGGCACTGGGCGGCGTAGGACCGGGTGTTTTTATAGGGGGCATCCAAGCCGTAGAGGCGCTTGGTCGCGTCGGACTCGGTGGAGATGTCGGTGACATCGGGCACCTCCATCTGCATGCGGAAGGCGAGCTCGTAATTTTGAATGGCGGACTCGATGGCTTCGGCGTGGGCGAGACGGGCCTCGAGGGCCCCGTCCATCTCGTGGAGAAATTTGAGTTTTTCGCGTTGGATCGCCGCGGACTGCTCCTGTGGCATGGTGTTTTTCAGCACGGGGTGTTGATTGAGGAACACGGAGCCCTGGTGGTTGGCGGGCAGAAAGCCGCTCCCGAAAGCCTGCATGCCGCCGGAGGGAACCTGGCCGCCGTGGATCACGACGTAACTCGGGAGGTTTTGACTGAGGGTGCCGAGACCGTAGGACACCCAGGCGCCCATGCTGGGACGACCGGAGAGCACGTGGCCGCAGTGCAAGGCGTAGTTGGCGTTGGGGTGATTGGCCGAGAGCGCGGTCATGGACCGCACCACGCAAAGGTCGTCGGCGCAGGATCCGATGTGCGGAAACAAGTCACTGACGGGGAGGCCGCTTTGGCCGTAGCGTTTAAACTCCCACGGGCTTTTGAGAATGTTGCCGTTGTTGTTAAAGACGGTGGCGTCGACCTTGAATTTCGGCGACTGACCGTGCTCTTTGGCGAGCTGGGGTTTGGGGTCGAAACTGTCGACCTGCGACACGCCTCCGTCCATGTAGAGAAAGATGACGTGCTTGGCTCGTGGCAGGAAGTGAGGGAGTTTTGGATACAGCGGCGAAGTCGACGCGAGGAGGTCCTGCTCCATCAATCCGGAGAGAGCGAGCGTGCCAAAGCCCATGGCACTTTTTTGCAGAAATTCGCGACGACTAAACATGGGGAGGGGGGGAGTTGCGAGGAGGAGGTTGAGTCACTGCACGTAGATGAATTCTTTGCGGTTGAACATGAGGTGGCAGAGGTCGGTCCAGGGGGCGAGGGAGTCGACGGTGGTTTCGTGCGCTTCGGCCATGGCGGTGAGGAGCGATTGGGCCCACGTGATTTCGGCGGGGGAAGCCGGGCGGCCGAAGGCGACGAGGTGGAGGTGATTGATGCGGGCTTCGTCGGAGAAAGGGAGGGCGAGGGTTTTGGTCGCCCAATATTGGGCTTGTTCGTGCACAAAGGGATCGTTGAGCAAGGCCAGCGATTGCGCGGGCACGTTGGTGGAGTGGCGCTCGCCCACGGATTCGGTGGCGTTGGGCAGGTCGAAGGCTGTGAGAAAGGACGGCAGGTAGTTTCGGCGCATTTCCAGATAGATCGAACGACGGCCCTGGCCGTCGATGGGACCACTTATGGGCGGTTTCTCCCGACTGTTGGGCAAGTCTGCCACAAAGGCCGAGATGCTTGGTCCGTAGAGCGTGTGATTGAGTTCGCCACTGCTGGCCAGAATGTGGTCCCGCACGGCTTCGGCGTCGAGTCGCCGGATCGGCATGTGTTGGAGAAGTTTATTGGCGGGGTCTTCGCGTTG
>CAXBOL010000302.1:0-6200 GCA_963977295.1 uncultured Opitutaceae bacterium | reverse complement strand
GAACGGTTCCGTGATGTAGCCTTCGCCGAGGGTGACCTGTTCCTGACACAAGAAGTTCGGAATGCTGGCCGCGAGTTGCAGACCGCAGGCGAGGGAGATGGGGCCCAGCGGGTTGTGCGGCGCGATCGATGCGTAGTAGGCCTCGGCCATGCCGGCAATCAGGCGGCCTTCGAAGATGCCCCCGGCGTGACAGAGGTCGGGTTGCAAAATGATGGCGGCGCGTTGCTCGAGAATGTCGCGGAATCCCCACTTGGTGAATATGCGTTCACCTGTCGCGATGGGCAGATGAGTGCCGCGGGCGATTTCGGCCATTCCGGCTACGTCCTGACACTGGATTGGCTCCTCGATGAACCAGGGGTTGAAGGGCTCCAGTTCTTTGATTAAGAGCTTGGCGTTGGGCGGGGTGATGGCGCCGTGAAAATCGATCCCAATATCGCAGTCGTCGCCCACGATCTCGCGTAACTCGGCGAAGTTGTCCACGGCTTCGGCAATCTGGCGGTTGTTGGCGATGATGGAATTGCCCAGCTTGTTCTTGGGGCCGGTTTTGAAGGTGGTGAAGCCTTGGGTTTTCGCATTTCGGATTGCCTCAGGGTCACGGGCGTGGGCGTAGGTGCGAATCCGATGACGGGTGGGACCGCCGAGCAGTTCGTAGACGGGCACGCCGAGTGCCTTGCCTTTGATGTCCCACAACGCCTGTTCGATTCCGCTCAAGGCGCTGGTGAGAATCGGACCGCCGCGGTAAAACGCATGGCGGTAAATCGCCTGCCAGTGGTGAATGACGCGTCGCGGATCCTTGCCGATGAGGTAGGGGGCGATTTCGCGCACGGCTTCGGCACAGGTGTCGGCGCGGCCTTCGGTGATGGGTTCGCCCAATCCGGTGATCCCGTGGTCGGTGTGGATCTTGAGAAACAGAAACCGTCGTTCGACTTTGAATGTCTCCAGTTTAGTGATACGAAATTTATCGCGATAGCGATCGGGCAGGGCATCGTGCATGCGCCGACTCTGGGCGAGCCGTTCGTCGTCGGTGCTGCTTTGGTAGACGGTTTTGCTGTTTTGGGCGGACAGGCCGGCGGCTCCAGCGGCGGTGGCGGCGACGCCAGCGAACGCATGCTTCAAAAAAGTCCGACGGGAGCGGGAGGAGTTGTCATTAACGATCATGGGGTAGGGGTGGGTTGAGGTTCAGGAAACGAGAGTGAGGGCGGGGGCTGGTTACATCCGGGTGGGTTTGAAGCGGCGCAGGAGTGGCGGCACGGCGAAGGCGAGGGCGAGTAGAGCGAGGAGCACCAGGCAGATGGGTCGGGTGAGAAAGGGCAGAACACTGCCTTCGGATTTGATCATTCCAGTGCGGAAGTTCTCTTCGACCATTGGCCCGAGAATCAGGCCCAGAATAAGCGGGGCCAGCGGCATGCGTTTTGCCTCCAGGAAGTAGCCGACCACGCCAAAATTCGCCATGAGGATGACATCAAACAAGCTGTTGCGCAGCGAGAACGCGCCCACGGTGGAGAAGACCAGAACTCCCGCCATGACCAAACTGCGGGGCAGCTTCAGAATCCAACCGAACAACTTCAGCCCCAGGTAGCCGCAGGGCAGCAGCAGCACCTGCGTAATCAGGGCGATGTTGAAGATTTGGCTGACCTGTTGCGGGTTCTGCTCGAAGAGTAGCGGTCCGGGCCGGATCTCATACATCATCAGTGCCCCCAACACGATGGCGGTGACGGCGTCGCCGGGAATGCCGAAGACCAGGGCAGGAATCCACGCGCCAGCGACTGCCGCATTGTTGGCGCTGGTTGGTGCGACGACCCGGCAACCTCGCCGGTGCCGAACTTGGCCCCTCGAGAGGAGGTGCGTTGCGCCAATCCGTAGGCTGCCCACGCGGCGATATCTGCGCCGGCGCCGGGCAACGCACCGATGACGGTGCCAGTGGCGGATGAGGTGGCGACGGTGCTCTTGTGCGACCACACCGCCTTGAGTGCGGTGACGAATCCGGAGCGCTCGGACTCGCGGTCGGCAGGGGCAGTCGGGGGTTGCGCGTGGAGGCCTGCGACCACGCTGCGGATGACTTCCGAGACGCCGAATAGTCCGATCATGATCGGGATGAAACCGAGTCCGCTCATGAGCTCGGCACTGCCAAACGTGAATCGCTGGGCCCCGCTGATGATGTCGAGGCCAACGGTTGCCAGTAGCATGCCGAGAGCGGCCGCCATGAAGCCGCGGCGGGTATTGCCGGCGCTCACAACCGCGCTCATGCTCAACCCCAGCACCGCCATCCAAAAGTATTCGAAGTTCGAAAATCGCAGCGCGAACCGGGCGAGTTGCGGCGCCAGGCTCATCAAGAGCAGCACACCGACCAAGCCGCCGAGGCACGAGCAGATCAGATCGATGCGGAGGGCGAAGGCTCCGCGGCCCTGCCGGGCAAGTTGATGCCCGTCGAGGGTGGCGGCGGCCGAGGCCGGAGTGCCCGGAATGCGGAGGTAGGTGGCCGGAATATCACCGGCGAAAATGGCGGTGAAACTTACACCTATGATCATGGCCAGACCGGAGTTCGGATCGGGCATGTAGAAGCTGATCGGCACAATCAACGCCACCGCCATAGTCGCGGTGAGTCCGGGCGTGGCTCCGACGAAAATGCCGAACAGCATGCCCAGTATCCAGGGGATCATGACGTGCCATTGTAGGAGATCGCTCATCGGTTTTTGTTAGAAGGGGAGGTTGAGCACGCCGCCCGGTAGCGGCACTTTGAAGCCGACGACAAAGAGGGCGTAGACGATGCCGATGAGAACGACGACGGCCACCAAGGCGCGCGGCCAGGTATTGCCCAGCCACTTCATCATGGCGGTGGCCATCAAGAGAGTGCTGAGCGCGAACCCCAACCACGGTAGCATAAAGACGTAAACGCTAAGGCCGGCCAACAGGATGGCGGCGGTCTTGGCGCGATTGTCTCGTTTTGGCGGGTTGGTCGTGGCGGAGGCGCGGTGGCTGTGCCAGATTTCAACCAGTCCGCCGACACCCAGAATTGCTGCGAGACCGAGAGGAAAGGCCTTTGAGCCTGGATCGAAGTTGTCTCCAAGGCCGAGTGATTTGATGGATCGACTCAACGCAAAGACAACCAAGGCCAACCCCACTAAGACTGCGCCCAGCCAGACGTCACCGGATTTTTCCGAAGGGGTGACGGGCGAATCGTTATTTGGCATAGCCTGCTGCGCTGATCACATCGTGCCATTGCGAATCCTGACCGGTGAGAAAGTCGGCGAATTCCTGTCCAATGCGCACTTGGATGGCGAAGCCGTTCTTGCGCGAAAAATCCTGATAGGCGGCTGAGGCCATGATACGAGCGCAGGCCTCTTCCAGTTTTTGGATCACGGCGGCCGGGGTGTCCTTGGGAGCGACCAGACCGCGCCAACCGACGGCGTCCCATGCGATACCAGACTCGCGCACCGTGGGGATGTCGGGGTAATCGGCCAGTCGGGTGGACGACATCACGGCGAGGGCCCGCAGTTGGCCGGCTTCGATCTGCGTGATCGCTTCGGGCACGCTGCAGCAGATCGAATCTACGTGGCCGCCGAGTAGATCGACGACCGAGGGGGCCGAACCTTTGCTGGGAATCCAACGCACAGCGTTCACCGGGATGTCGGCGGCGAGTTGCAGTCCGGCCCGGGCCAGATCCCAGGCCCCGCCGGTGGCGGTGCCGGACATGGTCATCTTGCCGGGATGGGTTTTTACGGCGGCGAGAAACTCACTGAGGTTCTGCCAAGGGGCATCGGCGCGCACGATGATGGCGGCAGCATCGGCATTGATTTGGAGGATAGGCGTAAAGTTCTCCCACGTGAGGTCGGAGATGCCCATCCAGTGCATGGTGCTCAATTCGAAGGTGGCCATGGTCAGGGTGTGTCCGTCCGGGGCGGCGAGCGCACCGGCCGAGTGGCCGACGGCACCGGCGCCGCCGGTTTGATTTACGACGACGAAAGGCTGACCGAGCTCCTGCTGTAATTGATCGGCCATGAAGCGGGTGAGTCGATCGGTGCCGCCGCCGGGCGACCAAGGGCAAATGAGCGTGACGGTTTTACTCGGGTAGGCGGCGGTCGTTTCCGTGGTGGATTTTGGGGCACATCCGGTGAGGGCTAGCAGGCTGCCAACCAAGGCCAAGCTTGGCCGCAAGAAGGGAAAGGAAAGAAGGCGTGAAGTCATGTGATAGGTGGTAGCGACGTTTTTTAAAAATCGTCGTTCAGGTAAGTGCGGGAGCCGGTTTTCCAGTAGTGCTGCAGTTTTAGCATCCAGCGCTCGTAGCCGACGATGGCGTCGGTGCGCACGGCCCATTGATGCCAATCTCGCGCCATCGGAATCACGATGTCGTAGTAGTGGTCAGAGGCGATGTTGTTGAGCTCGAGCGGGTCCACATCGATATCGTAGAGTTCCCAATCGAGGTGGGTGCGTCCGTCGGTGGAGGTGAAGTTTTTCGAGACCAGTTTGTATTGGGCTTTGAAGACGGCGCGGTTCGCCTCGTGTTCGAAGCCGATGATGCGCTTCGCGAGTTTGCCGCCCCGCAGGGCGGGCATCAGCGTGGTGCCCTCCATGGGCAGGATATCGTGACCCTGGCGGCGGGTCGGGTAGGTTGCCCCCGTCACATCGACGACCGTCGCCATGATGTCGATGACGTGGCTGCGCTGGGTCTCGCGTTCGCCGGCGCGTTTCAGCCCGGCGGGCCAATGCACGACCATAGGCGTGTTGATCCCACCCTCGTGATTGAAGTGTTTGTAGAGGCGAAACGGGGTGTTGCTCACGGCGGCCCACGACGATCCGGTGCGGTTGGAGGTGCCGACCTGTCCCATGTAGTCCAGATCATGGCCGATAAACGGACCGTCGCCGCCGAGCGGACCGCCTTCGTAGTTGGCGCCGTTGTCGGAGAGGAAGAAAATGAGGGTGTTGTCGAGCTGGCCGGTCGATTCGAGCTGGGCAATCACCTGGCCGATGCCCTGATCCATCTGATCCATCATGGCGGCGTAGGTGGCCATGCGGCGGGCTTGGTCTTTTTGTTGGTCGGGGGAGAGGTCGTCCCAGCGCTGGATCTTGGTGGGGAGGGCGTGTTTGTCATGCCACGGCGGGGAGTCGGACAATGGTGCTGGTGCTTTGGCGTCCTTGAACAAACCGAGGGCTTGCATGCGCGCCCAGCGCTGCGCTCGCACTTCATCCCAGCCCTTTTCGTAGAGCGGCACGTATTCATCGATCAGCTCTTTGCGGGCGTGCAGCGGAAAGTGTGGTGCCTGGTAGGCGAGGTAGAGAAAGAACGGGGCGCCGTCTTGCTGCGCCTCGTGATGTTGCAGGAATTTGACGGCGTAGTCGGTCGTCGCATCGGTCGCATGGAAATCGTCGGGCAGATAGGAAACGGCGGCTACCTCGGGCGAGCGAAGGATGTAGATTTCCGGATCCCAAAAACTGCCACAGCACCCTTGGTAGGCGTAGGAATGTTGGAAGCCGCGGGCGGGCGGAAGCTTGTCGGGGGTGTTACCGAGATGCCACTTACCCGACATGTAAGTGCGGTAGCCGTGGTCGCCCAAGAGTTCGGAAAGGAAGACGTTGTTACCCGGCTCGACGGGCTCCAGTTCGTAGCAACCGACCTGATGGCTGTAGAGTCCGGTCGCAATACTGGCGCGAGTGGGACCGCAGCGGGCGCAGTTATAGAAGTTGGTGAAAACGAGGCCGTTTTTGGCAAGGCGATCGAGATTGGGCGTGGGGATTTCGCTACCCTGAAACCCCGGGTCAGAGAACCCCATATCATCGGCTAGAATAACAAGGATGTTGGGTCGTGCGGCGGCGGAGAGGGTCGTCGCTGAGAGCACGAGACCGACGAGCAGCAGCGCACGCCGAAGGGGGGGATTTCGCTCAAGCATAAGGGGTAAGGAGGGCGGACTGAAAGGAGGTAAGCACTTAATCTTAGGCCTACAATAGGAATGGCAATCTTATCGGCACCGCCAACTTGTTTCCCGACGCAACTTGGTTGGAATTTCTCCGGTTGGCCTAAGGTTAAGAGGAGCTCTGTTGCCGGCGAATTTTCGCGCGAGCACAGACCGTTCTCTTGCTCCGAATCCGGATAGCCCGGAGCAATCAGATTTTAAAGGAGCCAAGGCCCCTGGATGTCGGGTCATAACGGGGAAGAAACTGGGAACGGAGCAGCACCGGAGTTTTTAACCACGAATGAACACGAA
>CAXBOL010000301.1:0-6283 GCA_963977295.1 uncultured Opitutaceae bacterium | reverse complement strand
GATTCGCGTTGGGGCAGATGCGGACGGCCCAGCGGTCCGTCCCTACCTTTTGTAGCCCAAATCATTCAAGACGTTGATGTAATACGGCGGCTTGGCTCTGCGTGATTACCGGCTTGGCGACTTCCTGTCCTCCGACCGTGTCCCCCAGAGCCTTGGCGACGGGGGAAGCCTGGGCGAAGGGGGATACGTTAAAATCAGTCTCCTTGTTTCGAAGCGTTGGCATTAAACTTTCAGCTCAGAATGGGCCGAGGTGTAATTTCGCACATAGTCCGCGAACGCCAATTTAAGCCGCCGACTGACCGTCCCCTCCCCCACCTCAAAAGGAAAGTCGTCGATTCGACCTACGGGCTGCACGTCTTTGGTCGAAGACGTCAGCATGCACTCGTTCATGCTTTTCAAATCCTCTATCGTTAAACGTCGCTCTTCCACGGCGAGGCCGACACTGGAGGCAACCGAATCGATGATAATCTTCCGCGTGATACCGGCCAAAATCCCCACGTCGAGCGGTGGCGTGATGAAACAACCGTCACGAATGAAGCCGATATTACTAGTGGACGCTTCTGTCACCTCCCCCGCGTGATTTAAAATGACGGCATCATCGGCGCCCCCCGCCTTCGCCTCTCGCAAACACATTAAATTATTAAGGTAGTTGCCGGTCTTCCACGCGGGATTCAGGGCATCAACGGGGTTTCGTTTAAATTTCCGACTTACACCCAACGATAATCCGTGGTCCCAAGCTGCCGTCGATAGTGCCGGCACCGGCTGCACTAGAATGATAAACCCGGGGGTCTCCGCTAGTTGGGTATCCAAACCAATCGCCCCCTCCCCTCGATACACCTGCAGTCGGACATACACGTCACCATCATGTCCGGTTTGAGCCGTAAACGCCGAAACTGTTTTTTTAACCTGTTCGAGTATTTCAGCGTCAGACCACTTCAACTCGAGTCCCAAGGCCGAAGCCGAAGCTGCCAATCGATCCCAATGTTCTTGCCAGGCAAATAAGCTCCGGTGGTAAGACCGCCATACCTCATACACCGCGTCACCATAAAGAAATCCCCGATTAAGAGGGGATAGCGACGGACGGGTCGCGTCATGTAAGTCACCGTTAGTGTTGGCTTGAATAAAGTTCATCGGACAAATTGAGCGGACGGAAACATCGACACCATTAACCGAGTCTCGCCACGAAAAAACCCTGAGGCGAACCTCAGGGTTACAAAATTGATCACTGGAAGCGCAATTACTCGCTTGGAGTATCCGACGCAGGTTGTGCAGCGGGCGCTTCTTCGGTCGTCCGAGCTTTGACCAAACCAAACTCTTTTTTGATGTTCTGCACGCTGGGTAAAGAAATACCAAATTCAGCGGCGATCGCCGCCCCGGTTTTACCGGCTTCCACCGCTGCTTTTACACCCTCTTTGAGTTCGGGAGTAATCTTCGTGCGGGTCCGCTTGGCTGGCGCTGCCGCTTTAGCAGCGGCTTTCCGGCCACGCTTTTTGCCGCTCGAGGCCGAGGCCTTCACGGCTTTGATGAAAGATTCCACGGAGTCGAAACCGTAGCGGCTAGGCAAGGCCGCGAGTTCACGCGCCCGCTCTTCTTCGATCGCCCGCTGTAAGTCCGCAGCTTGGGCTTGGAGTGCCTTTAATTGTGCAATTTTGTCAGTAACCATACTCGCCACCTAGTCCTAACTAAGTTCAATTATCAAGGTAATATTAAGAATCTCGTCACTCTATAACGCAAAATAAAGACATTACATCACTTTCCTGATTCGGAATTTACACTCTATTGACCAATGGCCACAACACACCACTTAGATGCTTCGCAGTTAATTCACCGATGGGACAACACGACCCCATCCAGAATCACTATTGCTCCGGGCGACACGATCAACCTCGAGATGGCCGATTCGAGTGGATTCCAAGTCCAGCCTCATTGGACTAGCGAGGACTTTAAATTAAAATTTGATGCGCTAAAAGTTCATGCCCTCACCGGTCCGATAGCCGTCGATGGCGCTGAACCCGGTGATCAACTAGCAATTCATATAGAACAATTCTCTCATCATGGCTGGGCATGGACCAGTTTGATTCCCGGCTTGGGGCTTCTGCCCGAAGACTTCCCTGAGCATCACTTGTTCATCTGGAAACTAGACGGAAATCACACCACTTCTTTTCCGGGCGTCACCTTGGACTTGCATCCGTTCGCTGGGATTATCGGAGTGCAACGAGAGGAGCTTGGGGAATACCGCACCCGCGCTCCGGGTCGATTCGGGGGAAACATGGACGTCCGACATCTGGGCGCGGGAACGACGCTTTATTTACCGGTCTCGACTCCTGGAGCCAATTTACTCGCAGGGGATTGCCATGCCGCGCAAGGCGATGGCGAAGTCTGCATCAACGGGATGGAAGCCCCCATGTCCGGTGTCTTCAGCATTGAGCTAATTAAGCAGAAACCGTTGAAAGGCCCCTACGCGGTAACACGGGGCCCTCTCGTCCCACCTCGTTATCAAGAGAAACCTTGGCACCTTTTTGTCGAATCAGATGAAGACCCTCGCCGGGCCGCGCAGAACACGGTCAGACGAGCCATCGAATTTATCATGCAGCGGACCGGATGCACCGCCGAGCTGGCCTATACACTTTGTAGTGTGGTCTTGGATCTGAAACTGTCGCAGTTGGTCAATATTCCCACGACCACCATCACGGGTTATTTACCCGAAGCGCTATTTGACTAAGTAACGGGTAGTCAACGGCTGGTTAAAACCCAAGTCCCTCAGTGATTGGACTTATAAAAGGTAGGGCGTGACCGCTGGGCGCGCCGCAGGCTGAACGTCGCTTGAGTGGTGGAAGGCTCATTCCAATCACCGCTTGGATTTAGATTTTAACGCCAAGTCGCGGGCCTCAGAATTGAGTAGCAAGTTATTCAACGGCTGAACTTTGCGTTCTTACCGGCTTGGTGACTTCCTGTCCTCCGACCGTGTCCCCCAGAGCCTCGGCGACGGTGGAAGTCTCGGCGAAGTGGGGATGCGTTAAAATTAATCGGACGGCTGGTATGAGTGGATTCCGGCGGTGAGGCAGACGCGGACGGCCCAGCGGTCCGTCC
Organism: uncultured Opitutaceae bacterium; assembly: GCA_963977295.1. Taxonomy (GTDB): domain Bacteria; phylum Verrucomicrobiota; class Verrucomicrobiia; order Opitutales; family Opitutaceae; genus Actomonas. The sequence continues at coordinate 3,193 of CAXBOL010000301.1, read as the reverse complement.
CTACCTCGGAAGCCGCAGTCTGCAAGATCGCAATGACATCGTCGCGATGATGAATACTTTGAATACGACGAGGGTTGTAAGGCGTAGAGCGCCGTAAACCGGTTGGTTTGACCGGATCACGAGAGGTCGGCGCCGTGCTTGCACGCGATGAACCCGGTGGCTCTTTCGAGAACGAATAAGAAGAACGATATCAAGAGGAAGACAGTTAGGGCGGTCACGCCCTACCTCAGAACACGTTGTCCAATCGTCTATTTCTCAATGGACCTTGATACAACTACTTGCCGACGCCACTAACGGAAAACCCAATCTTTTTCAGTTTGTCCAAATCGAGTAAATTCCGTCCATCGAACAAGAAGGCGGGCTTAGGCATTCCGTTGAATATGGCCTGAAAGTCCAAACTCTTGAATTCATCCCATTCCGTGAGAATCGCGACGGCATGAGCCCCCTGAGCTGCTTCGGAGGCGCTATTCACGATTACTAATCGATCATTCTCCACGCCTTTGCCCAGGACATCAGCTCGAATTTGATCCGCGGGAACTTTGGGGTCATAGACCACCACTTCCGCCATCTCTGCCAATAAATCTTTACACACCGAGATCGCCGCCGATTCACGGGTGTCATTGGTGTCCTTCTTGAACGCAAACCCCCAGATCGCGATTCGTTTACCGGCGACCGTATTAAACAAGGTCTTCACGATCCGTCCCGCAAAGCGCGCCTTTTGCCAGTCGTTCATTTTAACGACCGCGTCCCAATAGGCTGCCACTTCTGGCAGTCCAAAACTTTCACAAAGGTAGACCAAATTCAGGATATCTTTTTGAAAACAGGATCCCCCAAAACCCACTGAAGCCTTGAGAAACTTCGGACCAATTCGACTATCATGTCCGATGGCTCGGGCCACTTCATCGACATCGGCGTCTGTCGCCTCACACAGGGCCGAAATCGAATTAATCGACGAAATACGCTGAGCCAAAAACGCATTGGCCACGAGTTTTGAGAGTTCCGAAGACCACAAGTTGGTCGTGATAATTCGCTCCCGAGGGACCCAATGCGCATAAACGTCGACCAGTGTCTGCATGGCCTTTTCCCCTTCCGGCGTGCGTTCGCCGCCGATCAAGACTCGATCTGGATTATGTAAATCCGCCACCGCCGTGCCCTCGGCCAGAAACTCTGGGTTGGAAAGGACCTGGAACTGCAACCCTTTGGTGTTGGCTGCTAAAATACTTTTAATCGTCTCCGCTGTTTTTACCGGAATTGTCGACTTTTCGACAATGATTTTATTCGACGTCGCGACTTCGGCGATCGTGCGCGCGACCGATTCAATAAAACGAAGATCCGCCGCTTTGCCCGCGCCCACCCCGTAAGTCTTGGTCGGTGTATTGACGGCGACGAAGATAATATCGGCCGCGTTGATTTCATCTGCCACCGCGGTCGAGAAAAACAGATTCCGCCCCCGACTTTCCTGCACGACCTCCTCCATCCCCGGTTCGTAGATCGGCAAAGTGTCCGAGTTCCACGCATCAATCCGTGATTGATTAAGATCAACCACCGTCACGCGGATATGGGGCGCTTTTTGCGCGATTACGGCCATGGTCGGCCCTCCGACATATCCAGCTCCAATACAGCAGATTTTCATAATAAAGTGGGCAACTTGATAGACCTCGGCGGGGAATCCAAGGACGTATTTTAACATTAACTTTCGTTACTTGGCCGCGAATAGTTTAGCCACATTGACAAAACGACGAGCCGCCTCGCGCAGTTGCGCGGTGCCTAAGACGCCAAAACTCAACCGGATACACTCAACCGGGGCTTCATCTCCATAACATAATTCACCCGGCACGTAGAGGACTCCAGCTTCCACACAGGCATGGCAGAACGGTGAGTCCAAACCGGTATTCAGTCCGCGCGGAGCGGTCAGCCAAAGATACAACCCACCTTTCGGTTCCAGCCAAGTCCAGCCCAGCTCGGGCAACCCTTCCGTCCGCAGCGCGCCATCCAGCGCCCGCATCTTCGTCTCGTAAGCCGGTCGAATGCGACTGAGTTGAGCCTGAAACCCGCCATTGCTCAAAACTTGTTCAAACAACGCCTGATTGAAATTGGCCGTGCCGAAATCGTGGTGGGCTTTGACGTGCAACATCTTGGCGCGCCATTCGATGTCGGTGCAGGTGGCGAATCCGACCTTCAACCCTGTCGCGTAGGGCTTGGTCAGCGTAGAGGTGTAGAGCCGAGGAAACTCCTCCCACGCGGGAATACTCAAGATACTCGGAGCCGGCCACGGGTCGCGGTAGTAGAGATCTCGATAGGCGGCATCTTCGATGGCGGGGATCACCAGGTCAGCAGATCTTAAACATGTCGCGATACCGGCTTTCTCTTCCCGAGTTAAACTCTGCCCGGACGGATTCGAGAAGTAACTCACGAAATAGATGGCTTTCACCCTATCCGCATCGCCACTCGCGCGCAAACCGCTGAGCATCGCTGAGAAAGCGTCTTCATCCACCAAACCCTTTGCGTCGACTGGAATTGATCGCGCCTCAATGCCCAATCCTTTGAGCATCTCCAAAAACACAAAATAACTGGGCCGATCGACCAGCACAATATCGCCTGGGTTGCAGAGCACCTGCATGGCCAAGTAGAGCGCTTGCTGAGAACCGTTGGATACAAAAAAACCGCGTTGAACTTCGTGTGAGTCGAGTTCGGGTTCCAATTCACACAAATGATCGCACAGCAATTTCCTCAGTCCCGGGCGACCATGGTTGCTGCCGTATTGCAGATACTCCGGCGGTCCATCCCGGGTCGCCAACTCTGCCACCGCCTGCTGCACACCGTTCACCGGCAAAGTCGACGTGTCGGTGAATCCCGCCGCAATCGACAGCAGGTCGGGGTTCTCCAAGGCCATCGCCATCAGACGCGCAATTGTCGGCGGCTGAGCCCGTTCACCTAGGTTGGAATATCGAATCGATTGAGTCGCTTGCATGAGATTGGACCGAAGACGGTGAGGAGTCGTTCATTCGGAGGCGAAAACAAAAAGGCCCGACCTGAGAGAACGTCTCGGACACGATCCAGTGATTTCGATTATCTTCGCCACCGGTAGCAACAAGGAGCCGTGCTTGCAGGCGATTTCAGCTGCCTAATCGCCGTCCCTTCATCCGACAATCCGCAGTTGGTCACAGAGGCAAACCGGAGTTTCACAGAGATA
>CAXBOL010000300.1:0-6289 GCA_963977295.1 uncultured Opitutaceae bacterium | reverse complement strand
CATTTGAAAACGGACCCGGGTGAGCTCACCAACGTGGCGGAGCAGTTTCCGCATAAAGTGGTCGAATTGGAAAAGAGCTACCAGGCGTGGCGCGCGAAGATGTCGGACCGAATTCGCGGCAAGGATCAGACGTAGGGGGAAGCGCAGGCGCGGCGGTGGCACGAATGACCAATGAGGCGCGGGTGACTGGGTGGATGCTTTCTTCTCTCTCCTTTTTTGAACACGAAGGCCGCAAAGGGAGAAAAGCCGTCAGCATACGGGACCGAAAAAGGGGGCAAACGTAAGACCTAAAGATCTTCCACGGCGAACAAACGAGCGCATGGATTGTATCATGATCAAAACCGCAAGGGGAGAACGACGCGCTTGCGTCAGAAATCCAACTTCGTTCGACCGGTAATTGCCCCGATTTATCACGTGATAGACGCCTCCCTCATCCTCAATTCAGCGCTGTCGCGGCGTCCCGTTAACCTTCGTTTTCATCAACCCCAAACCCCAAAGCCTGACCTCTTCGGTTCTGACCCAAACCCCAAAGCCTGACCCCTTCGGTTCTGCCGGGAATCGCAGACTGCAAACCACAAAATCTTGCCCCTGAATTGCTTGAACGATTTCGATTCAGTTACTTGAGTGTGTCGAGCTTGGCGAGGCACGTGAATTCTTCAACCGACGTGTCAGAATGGAACGAATCAAGCTTAGTTTTCTTACCGGCCAAAGCAGTGCGGAGTTCGTCACCGCTTTGGACATCCAGAATGCTCCCGAGCTTGGCGAAGTGCTTGTGCTGCATTGCGCGGAGGAAGAATGGAGCCGTGCGGCCAAACCCCCAGTAATAGTGGGTCTGTGGATACCATCTAGTCTCCCGTAGCAAGGAGGCGATGCTGATAAGGGCGTCTGCTTCCTTGATGGCGTCAAACGGGATGTCCGTTCTGTCTGCGCTTCGTTTGAGCAACTCGGCCGCTTGACTGTGGTATTTGCGGTCCTGCTGTAGGCCCACCTCGGTGAGTAAGGCCGCGTTGATGTGCTCGCAGTAAGAATAGAATTCGGTAAACGATACGTGTTCACCTGAGCGCGAGTCGGACTCCGTTCGCAGGTAATGTCCCATCAAGATTGTGTTGAGAATGCCGAAGGTTCCCGACTTCAGCAGGGTCGCGACGACATAGAGGAACGTTTCATAGACGAACAGCTCGTGACCTTCATACCAAGCGTCGTTCCAAGAACTCACTTCGCGCGGTCGCCCTCGCAAGTCGAGCAGACGTTCGAGGAATTGGACAAGTGCTTCACTGAACGTTTCGGAAGGATCCGCTTGGGCCTCAAGGAAAACCCAGTCCACGACAAGATTTCTGATGGATGTGAGCGTGCGAAACGTGGCGAGGATCTTTTCTCCTGAATGGTCTTCCGGCTGGGTGCGAGGACGCAAGGCATCCACAAAATTTGCACAGGAGTCCAAAAAATCTTGCCGATACATTCGTGTGCCCTTGTGCCCGGAAATGTAAGCATTCTTAAAGACTGCAAACTTGCCTGCGGCGGAATTCGAAGGGGCCTTTGATTCATCGGTGATGTAGGCCGGTGGTTTTCCGGTCTGCGGCTTTTCGTGCAGTGGCTTGCCATGGAGCAAGCGGACAAGACTTTCCCAGTTGCGGTTCACGGCCTCATCCGACGAGAAGTCGACGTAAATTCGACTGCTGGCAAACACGGGGAGGTAAGGTTCGCCCTTTTCATTGAGTTCACAGGCAATGGGAACGAACTTTGATTGGGCTACTTTCTCGTAGACTTCCTTCGAGATGATCTGCGATTCGGTTCCGACGCCGGCACTACGGGAATCAGCTTTTTCCGCATACTTTTTGTCGATGAACATGAGAACATGGGTAACCGACGGATCGGTGACCATCTTCTCCATGTAGGCATACTTGTCGTGGCCTTCTTTTAGGTCATAGTGGTCGAGAATAATGTCCACGCCATCAGCCGCGAGGCGATCAGCCCATAGGCGCACCTGTTCACGGAATTTCGGAGATGTCCAGCTATACGAGATAAAAATCTTTGGGGCCATCGTTTCAAAACTCTACCCCATATTTTTCTTGAGCGACAATTACAAGGTGATCCGAAGGGGTCGTGTCGGAATGGCGCTTAGTTAACGTAAGAATCCAACGGGGCGGAAAATGGGGTCAGGTAGCATGAGCAGTGACTGAGGATGTAAGCCGTTCCGACTGGCGGAACGTGGTATTCTTGGAGCCGCTATGCACTACTCTGGGACAACGGTATCGAACCCTTGAGTGTCCCAACACCTCAATATGGGCAGCCCGTTTCGAGTCAGTCGACTGGTCAGCGCCTGCGATGAAACCAGTGAGCTACGTAAGCGTTGTGCAATGTGCAAAGTCTGACCCCTTTTTCGCCCCCCCGCCATCCTGCGCCAAGCAGCCGACTGATTTGTTAACCACCAATGGACACGAATGGCTTCGGCTACCGCCTACGCACTTAAACCACGAGACGCCCAACTTCTAAAGCAACCTCGATGGAGTGGTTGTGAGCCGAACGGTAGTGAGGCCCATTCGTGTCCATTCGTGGCTAAAGTATCCTTCCGCACCTACCACTGGAACCCCGCCGTCCTAACGCAAGCCGCCGACTGATTTGTTAACCACCAATGGACACGAATGGCTTCGGCTACCGCCTACGCACTGAAACCGCGAGACAACCAACTTCTAAACAACCTCGATGGAGTGGTTCTGAGCCGAACGGTAGTGAGGCCCTTTCGTGTCCATTCGTGGTTAAAAAAACCAACACTTTGTCATGACCGCTGTCGTCAAACCTCCCACCGATCCCCGGCACCTGGGCCGGTTCTTTTACTTGCTGCTGTCGATCTGCACGATGCTGGTCCTGCTACCCGTCGCCGAACAATTCCGCACCGGCGTGCCGCTACTGATGTGTGGCGTGTATGCCACGATGTGGTTTGCGATCCACGCGGTCAGCGGCAACCGACGACAGTCGTTCACCGCGGTGGCCCTGAGCCTGCCAGTCATGGTGCTGCAACTCCTGGCGGCCTTTGTGGGTTGCGAGCTGTCGCGCCGCGGGTTCATCTTCACGTGGCTGGCCATGCCGCTCTTCGTCGCGTTCTGGTTCTACATCACACTGGCCATTCTGCGCGCCTTTCTCGCCGCGGACGTGTTCACCCGGGACAAACTATGCGGGGCGATCTGCGTGTTCCTGTTGATCGGCATCACCTGGGCGACGCTCTATCTCTGGCTGCAGCACGTCAGTTCCGGGGCATTCTTCCTGGCCCTGCCCGGCGATGCGATCCGTGAAACGATCACGCCAACCCAGGCGATCTACTTCAGCTACCTGACCATGTCGACGATGGGCTACGGCGACATCATCCCCGGCAACAACCTGATCCGCACGGCGGCCTACGCCCAAGCCGTAGCCGGAGTCCTGTTCCTGTCCGTCTTCATCGCCCGCGTAGTCAGCCTCTACGACCGCCACCACGAATCCCACTGCGCGAAAAGGTGATAGAACGGGTCTCTCAATCTGACTTTGCCGAATCTTGCGGCTGGTCTGTGATAGGATCGGCGGGCGAATTATCCGTCCGGAAGATGAGGTGTCGCCAGTATTCGCTCGGCAGGGGTGACCGAGTTTTAATGCATCCGAGGGCGAGCACCGGAAAGGGAATGCCTTGGCGCATGGTAAACGGGTGTTTCGCGCGGGTCTGTTCAACGAACGCCTCGATCCGTTGGGCTATGGTGGTGGGCTCTTCGTGCGGCGACTGGATGAAATTATGGGTCATGATCGACACGCCTGTGTCGTCTGCGCTGTCGAGGCCTTCATGCAGGACGATGTCAGCCTAATTGGCGGGAGGGGCCCAGCCCGCGAGTTCGACCGGCTCTTTGAACTCCAATTTGCCGCCGTCGCCGGCGCGGCCGTTCAAGTGGACTTGATCAAAAGCATTTAGGTAATCGTCGAGCTGGTCGGGAGGTAGACTGAAACCAAGCTCCATGAGCATGAGGAGGAGGTAAGAGCTTCGGCCGTAGCCTTCGCTGGGCGGTTCTCCGGAGACGATGAATTCGAAGACTGATTCCCAATCGTTGTCACTGGCGATCAGTCGGAGCGGATCGTGGTCGCGACGCCGACGAACAAGCAAAGCCTCGTAAAGGCTCAGGAGCCACTCATGAATGAGGTCATGCTCCTTCAGACCGTGGAGCGCGCGCCAGTAGAGGAAATACTCAACGTGGTGCACATCGAGGATCGGGCGACGTGCTCCCGGATTCTCCTTCACGAGGTGATACATCCATCTCGCGATATCGCCCAGCTTCTGGCCTAGAGTTTGTTTGAGCTCCGGGGAATCGGGAAACTCCAGGGTAAGGAACGTCGACCACAGAATGCCCAACCGCCCCAGGTGCCAGAACGCAAGATAGCTTTCCGTTACCGCCTCGAAGTTGTGATCATAGTTCGTCGTAAGCGCATGCTGCTCGCCCAGCGTTTCACCGTATTTGCCGTAGAAGACCTCCAGTTCCTTAGCGTAAATTTCGACCCATACTTGGAATACCGCTTCGGAAATAGCCTTGCTGTTGGCGCGCTTAGCGGCCCGCCAAAGCGCAAGGACCGCCCATTCCACGAGGTCGATCCAGCCGGTCTCAAAGCTGGGCTCCGCCTTGCCATGCTGCCGGACGACGGGCAGCGCCACGGCAACCATCCAGATCGAACGTTTGGTGACCTCGCCGGAGAGCAGAGATTCTAGGAACTCCTTCCAGTCAGGAATGAGGACTTCGGCCCATTGGTTGGAACCGTGTGAAAAATCGCCGACCTGCCAGCAAATATAGGTCAGGGCGCGGAAGAAGTTGGCAGGAAGGAGCGCTGGCGTCAGGAGGTGGGTCTCGACCTCGGTCACGAGGCGATCGAGATTCCAGCGTTCGAATTCCAAGGTCGCGTGGTCGCCGACCTTCGTGCCTAGGCTGCGAACGAGCTTGGTATATTCCTCGATGCCCTCCTCTTCTTCGCCCTTATTGTAGGCGAGGATCACTTTGACCGTGGTGATCGATTTGTATTCGGGCTGGGTCAGGTCGTGGCGGCAGCCACTCGTAATATCGAGGTCAAACTTCTCGTTGCGGAAATTCTTGTAGGTGAGCGCCTCGTCCTTGAGGACGAAGACGAACAGCGTGGAACCGTCCGCGGAAATAAACGCGTAGTCGATGCCATGCTCCGCCTCTTTTTTCGGTTTAGGCAGGCCTCCGTCCGTCGGCAGATGGGAGGGCGTGCGATGAACCGTCCAGCCTTTCGCTACGCCGATCTGATGGACGATGTGGTCGAAGCCGAAGCGACGGCCGGCGGAAGTCTCCTGCGTTTCCTCGGCGAGCGAGCCGAGGTAGTTCGACAGGAATAAGCGGAGGGTTTCCGGAGTCATGGCTCGTCGGGCTCCCCCGCGGCATTTCGCCGTTCGGCAAGGTAACGCAGCGCGGTTAGTCGGCGCATCTGGCAGTAGTCTGGATCAATCACCTCAAGTCGCGGCACCTCCACCGAGTGAGAGAACTTCCCGAGGCCGCTGGCTTCCGATAGCTGACCACCCATGATCGTAGCGTGGCGATTGCCGTAGAGAAGGTAGCTCTTGGTCACCAACTGGGCGAAAATGCTTTCCTTTTCAATCTGTCGCTCAAGGCGGAGCCGGTCGAGGCGAGCCTTTCGCAGAATGTAGCGGCGGATGCCGGGGATTTGCTGGGCCTTGATGGCGCTCGTGCGGAGGTTGTTCAGTCGCTCAAAGTATTGGTCTGCTGAGAGAATCGGGTCGCGCAGCATCGAAAGGGTCTGCAAGTGTGGGCGGAGCTTTTCTAGGCAAAAGCCGGGCAGATTTAGGCAGTGAAAGAAAATCTCCTCCTTGAAGAGCCGGACCATCTCGGCGTCAGCCTCATCAATGCGGGGGACTGCGGCTAGAAGCTGGGCGGCGATCGTCTCATAGGCGCGACCGGTCTGCAGTTCCGCAAGCCATACCTGGAAGTCCTGGGGCGTGAAGCGGATGCCGGGTGTTGTAGGCACGCCCATCTTGAGGGACTCGAACAGGAATTTGCCAAACTGCCGCTCGGCGTCGTTGGTGGAGTCGCAAAGGCCAAGAATGTAGTCCCGACCCCACGGCAACTGGACGAGTTCCCCGAAGACCCAGCCGAAGCTGCGGTCGTTCTCTTCCAGCTTTCGCATGGTCCGGCCCTGCGTGCGGATCAAAGAGGACAAGTGTATTTTGAAGCGGTCCGGGCTGCGATGCAGGAGTGCGTGGAATGCGCTCTGAATCTCGCTCCACGTCGCCTTGTGGTCCGGTGGC
>CAXBOL010000299.1:0-6294 GCA_963977295.1 uncultured Opitutaceae bacterium | reverse complement strand
CGCCTGCATCCTCGTCTGGCTCATCGCCTAACACTTTATTCCCAGACACACCCTAAGCCGGTAAGAGCGCAAAATGAACCAGTTGAATAACTGGCTGATCACCTCTGCGGCTTCGCGACTTGGCGTTAAACTCTAAATCCAAGCGGTGATTGGTATAACTTAGTTTTCTTGGTTATCTTCCGTGGAAAGTCCCGTTCATTTGAGCGATTCGAACTAGACGGCTGGCGGAAAGGCGGCAGTCTGTAACGCAATACGTTACAACCTAAACGAAGGATCGAACGAGGCTAAGTTAGATTTCTCCGGACTGTCGCCGTTCGATCAGGTGGTAGAAATCCTTGAACAGGGGATCTGCGTCGTTGGGACCGGGGGCGGCCTCGGGGTGGTATTGCACGGAAAAGATGGGCAATTCCTTGTGGCGCAGGCCTTCGACAGTGTTGTCGTTCAGATTGATTTCGGTCACCATGCCGCCGCCGTTCTCCAGACTGGTCGGGTCGGTGGCAAAGCCGTGATTTTGAGCGGTGATGGAAACGCGTCCTGTTTCGATGTTTTTGACCGGTTGATTGCCGCCGCGATGGCCGAATTTGAGCTTAAATGTGCTCCCGCCGAGGGCATGGGTGATCATTTGGTGGCCTAAACAGATCCCGAACGTCGGTAATTTCGGAATGAGGGCGTTGACCGTGCGGTGCACGTAGGAGAGGGCTGCGGGATCTCCGGGACCATTGGAAAGAAACAGGCCGTCGGGGGCGTGCTCGAGAATCATCTCGGGGGTCGCATTGGCAGGAAACACCTGCACTTCGAACCCGTGGCGGATCAGTTTGCGGAAAATTGTGTATTTTGCCCCGAAATCGAAGGCCGCTACGCGGAAGCGCTTTTCGACGCGAGGATGGTCACCCAACAAGGTGCCGACGGGAAGATAGGGCGCGTTGTAGCGCTCGGGTTTATCGGCTTCCCAGATGTATGGCTCGGCGCACGTCACGTCCTTGACGTAGTCGGCTCCGGCAATGTCGGTCCATCCGCGGGCCTTGGCCACGGCATCTTCGTCACTGATCGGCAAGGTGCTGAGACAGCATTTCATTGCCCCATCGACGCGCAGTTTCTTGGTGAGCGCACGGGTGTCGATTTCGCTGATGCCAGGAATCCCGTGTTGGGACAGGTAGTCATTCAGGGAAATGGTTGAGCGCCAGTTGGAGACGACGGGCGAGAGCTCGCGCACCACAAATCCCGTGCTCATGGGCCCGGCGGCCTCCGCATCTTCGGCCGTGATGCCGTAATTGCCGATTTGGGGCGCCGTCATGGTGACGATCTGTCCAAAGTAAGACGGGTCGGTCAGGATTTCCTGATAACCCGTCATCGACGTGTTAAATACGCATTCTCCAGCAACCGTGGCCTCGGCACCAAAGGCGAGACCGCGAAATACTGAACCATCTTCAAGGGCTAGGACCGCAGGCTTATGAGTGGGCATTAAAACCGGACGAAAACCCCTGTCCGACGACCTGCCAAGGGATTTGTGAAAATACCTAGTTTATTTCCCTAGGTCCGCGGCAGGATGCTTCGTAAAATTTGGATCAGCGCCTCGGGTTGCACCGGTTTGGTGAGATAGTCGTTCATCCCGACGTTTAGACAACGTTCGCGGTCTCCGACCATGGCGGCCGCGGTGAGGGCGATGATGGGGAGCGCGCGTTGATCCGCGCCTGCTGCTCCGGAGCGGATGCGTAAGGTCGCTTCGTAGCCGTCCAGAATGGGCATCTGGCAATCCATCAAGACTACATCGTAAGGCTTTTGGTGCAGGGCCTCGATGCATTCACGTCCGTTGACGACCAGTTCGGGCTCGTAACCGAGGCGTTGGAGCAGGCGTTGGATGAGTTTGCGGTTGATGGGATTGTCCTCGGCCACCAGCACGTTTAACGGATATTGTCCGGCCATGGCGGCATCGAAGCGTGAGGCTTCGGGCGCAGTTGGAATGGGAACAGTGGAGGAAAACCCGAGGGCGTTGACCATCGAATCGTGTAGGTTCGATTGGCGAAGGGGCTTATGCAAAATCGCTTTGAATGCCGAGACGTCACCGAGTTTGCGCAGCTCGTCCTGTCCGACCGAAGAGATCAGAAGAAGGGGAAGGTCGTGCCCAGTGACGTCGTTACGGATATGCTCCGCGAGTTTAATACCATCCATCCCGGGCATCATCATATCAAGTAGGGCGATATCGATGGGTGCCCCGCTGCGAAGCCGGTCGAGGGCGGCTTGGGGGGCGCTGAAGATTTCCGGCACCATTTTCCAGCGCTTGATCAAATTGCGCAGGATGCGGCAATTGGTCTCATTGTCGTCGACGATCAAGACCCGTTTGCCGATCAGATTTGCAGACTCTTCATCAATGAAGACCTTGGTTTCCGCGCCTTCGGGAGGCGGGCAGGGTGGGGCGGCGATGATGAGGCGGAACGTGCTTCCGTTGTGGTTGGTGTTAACCAGCTCCACGGTTCCGCCCAAAAGCTCACCCAATCGCCGGGATATGACCAATCCCAGTCCGGTGCCGCCGAATTCTCGGGTGGTGGACGAGTCGGCCTGACTGAATGCTTTGAAGAGGCGTTCGATGCGGTCGGCGGGAATGCCGACCCCGGTATCACGAACGACCACGGCGATTTGAGGGTCCCCGTTTTCTGCCAAGGTCGCGACGGGCTCGACGGTCACCTCCACTTCACCTTTCGCGGTGAACTTGATGGCATTTCCGACCAAATTGAGCACGATTTGACGAAATCGAGTGACGTCAGTCATCACCCATGCGGGGAGGTTATGGTCGATCGAAACCAAGAGCTCGATCTGCTTCTCATTAGCTTTGCTCCACAACAGATCGACCGCTTCTTCCACGGACCGCCCGACCCGAGTCGGCTGCAGATTCATCTCCATCTTACCGGATTCGATTTTTGAAAAATCGAGGATGTCGTTGATGAGAGTCAGCAGCGTTTCTCCCGAGGTTCGGATGGTGGCGAGCCAATCGCGTTGTTCGGCGTTCAGGGGGGTGTCGTAGAGTAGGTTGGTGAAGCCGATGATGCCATTCATCGGGGTGCGAATCTCGTGACTCATCACCGCGAGGAATTCACTCTTGGCCCGGTTGGCTAATTCAGCCTCCTCTTTGGCCTGTTTCATGGCCGTTTCAGCGGCTCGCCGCGCAGTGGCGTCGATATCCATGCCAATTACCCATTCCTCGCCGTCCATTTCCACTAAACTCGTGAAATATTCGGTGGGGAAAACGGATCCGTCTTTGCGGCGGTGTTTCCCTTCGCCCTGGAGGATTTTTTCCTTCTGCAGGCCCGCGAACCATTGGTCTTTCCATTGGCCCCATGGAGTTTCTTCCAAGATGTCCATGTTCTGACCGATAAGTTCCTCCCGCGTATAGCCGTGCATATCGCACGCCGTTTTGTTGCAGTCGATTATTCGCACCACGCCATCTTTATCCCGGGGGTCCAGTAGCAAAATTCCCATCGGGGCGTGCTTCCAGATCGCTTCCAGATGCTTACGCTCTTGAGACTCGTGCTTCGCCAGAGTGGGCGCGGGACCTGGCCGGTAGATCGCCAAGAGCAAGATCACTGTTGCTCCCAGTAAGGCCATGATCCCGGCGGAAATCGTATCCGGCCAAACTGACCGAATGCCGAATCCCGACACGAGGGCCACGAAGGCCATCAAAAGCGTCTTAATGGCGGGAGGAATAGGGGAGAACCTAGGCATTAATTCGGCTTTACTTTGCCACGAAAGGGCGACGCTGCAATGGGATTTGCGGCCAAACATCTAGGGTCTACTCCTTACTCGGAATGAGAAATGGAGGGAGTTGGCAGAGCGCTTTGGGTAGAAAAAATTGACGGTAGCCTCGGCGGGAAGGAATGGGGCAATGAGGGGAAGGGAAGATTCGCTGTCGTTTGACACACCTGGCAGAGCTCACTTACTAGGCTTTTCTCATGGGATACACTGATGATCGCGCAAACTGGTTTGAAGGACAGGGCTTATGGCAGCATGTGCCGGCGGAGCAGTGGCAGGATTGGACCTGGCAATTAAAAAACCGGATTACGTCGGGGGCGGACTTGGAGAAATTCATGACGCTGACCAACGACGAAAAACGAGGCGTTGCGTTTGCCGGCAAAAAATTGGCCCTCTCGATTACGCCCTATTATTTCAATCTGATCGACCGATCTGACCCGAACTGCCCGATGCGGAAACAAGTGATTCCGCGGGAAGGTGAAACGGTGATCGCCGCCGAAGAGATGCTGGACTCTTTGGGTGAAGACGAGCACTCCCCGGTGCCAGGAATCGTGCATCGATATCCGGACCGAGTTTTATTTTTGGTCACGGACCGATGTGCCGCCTACTGCCGCTATTGCACTCGGAGTCGTCTGGTCTCGAACGCTCAGGACTACAATTTCCACCCTGAATACGAACAGGGCCTGCGCTACATCGAGTCACATCCGGAAGTGCGCGACGTGCTGTTGTCCGGTGGCGATCCGTTACTCCTGTCGGATCGGAAATTGGAACATCTATTGGCACGGTTACGTGAGATTCCCCACGTGGAATTTATCCGGATTGGTTCCCGGATCCCGGTCTTCTTGCCTCAGCGCATCACCCCGGCCCTCTGCGAGATTTTTAAGCGTTACGGTCCGATATGGATGAGCATTCACGTGAATCATCCCAAGGAAGCGACGGCTGAACTTCGCGATGCGTGCGAGCGACTCTCGTTTGCTGGGGTGCCTTTGGGGAATCAGAGCGTTCTACTCAATGGCGTGAATGATGACGCCGAGGTGATGAAGGCGCTGGTGCATCGACTGCTGAGGATGCGAGTGCGTCCCTACTACCTCTATCAGATGGATCTCATCACGGGCGGCTCGCACTTCAAGGTCGATGTGCGCAAGGGACTTGAGATCATTAAGGCCCTGCGGGGCCATACGACGGGTTACGCGATTCCCCAATACGTGGTCGATGCTCCCGGGGGAGGCGGAAAAGTGCCGTTAAACCCTGATTACGTGGAAGAAATCACGGATGAGGCGGTTGTTTTTCGAAACTACGAAGGCAAAGTTTTTCGTTATCCGCTGACTAACACTCCACGTCATTCGCTCCAGCACTCGGAGTTGGACGTAATCGACGCGACCTAGATCACCTTAAATTAAACCCTAGCCGTAGAAGGGAAAGAAAAGTCTGGCCTCGAGGCATCGGACTTTATGGTTGTAGCCGGCGGTCACCCGACCTCGCCAGGGCTTCATCGGACACGGCTGCTCTCGAAGCAGACGGCCAGCGCACCCGGCTACCGTAGTTCGAAATATGCTCTAGCGGTGGGCAGTGGGTGATTCATGGGCGACAACATGCCTCTCAAAGAATTTCAAATGACTGGATGTTTTTTCGACCACGAATGGATCCGAAGGAACGTCACTACCGTTCCGTTTGAAGTTCGCTAAAAATTGGGAGACAAAGCCGGTCGCTTTCTTCGGCGCAAGTTTGGCGAAGCCATCCGTGGTTAGAATATCTGAAGCTGCTGCCGATATTTTCATCACAAGTTTTTCCCCGTTATGGCGCGGCCCACTAGGTCCCGCGCTTCTGTCGAAGACGGGTGGGGAGAATCGCGGAACGACTGCGCCGATTTTCATGAGTCGCGGCAATTTTTTCTGAAAAATTCTGCCATGTTGGGCCCTGAATTGAGCGAAAGTTTTTGACGAATGGAGGTATTTGTTTCGGAAACGAGAAAGATTCTGTTTTTTAAATATCTCATAAATTACTATTAATTAATTAGATGAGAATTTTAAGGATTTTTTTTAAGGCTGGTTAAAAAATTTCTGAGAAAATAATGAATTAATTTTGAGCATAATTGAGAGAAGTTGCGTCTATCCCTGCGTAACCAATTTCGTTCAGGAAACTGAACAGGTTTATAGTTCATTAGGTTTGCTTGGTGTTAGGTTTAGAAGGGCGCCCTTAGGTCGGGCGCCCTTCTTATTTTCTGAAATTACCTTCAAACATTTCGGCGGTGAACTCAGCCGACTTCACGGCCAGAATTTAGCTCTCCCGTTGGTTTAAGTGGAATCCATGCGGGTAGTTCACGCGGCAGCGCATTGCCCGCCCCCCCCACTCATCAACCAGCAACGGATACAACGGAGCAGGAACCACCTCAGCTTTTAACAAGGTTCGAGACATCCCCTAACTCACTGCTCAATTCGGCGCCTCCGCGACTTGGCGTTAAAGTCTAAATCCACGCGGTGATGGGTATGAGGAGTTCTGGATTATCTGTCACTTGGACCTGCATACCCGAAATCCGGCGCTCCTGAACTA
>CAXBOL010000298.1:0-6303 GCA_963977295.1 uncultured Opitutaceae bacterium | reverse complement strand
AAGGCGATCGATGGTAAATTGGCGGCTAAATATCCGTCGTTTCGATTTCTCAAGATTCCGGGGGCTCCGCTGATCATGACTCCCCACGGATTGCTCCGATTCATTGTCGCGCAATCGCAAGGACTGTTATTTTCACTCAAGCTGGTGCGGCGAGAGCGTCCGGCGGGTATCATTGGATTTGGCGGATTCACGACGGCGGCCATTATTGTGGCGGGGTGGTTGACCCGAGTGCCGGTGATGTTGCACGAGGCGAATCGGGTGCCCGGCAGAGCGGTGCGGACACTGGCCAAGTTTGCCCGCCGCGTTTTTCTGCCGATTGGCGTGGATTTGCCCCAGGCCAATCCCGAGAAACTTCGGCATGCGGGACTGCCCGTGCGAGCGGAAATTGAACGCATGCCCCGTTGCGAAGCCGCGGACGTCTTTGGTTTGGATCCGAATCGTGTGACCGTCGGTGTCTTGGGAGGCAGCCAAGGTGCTTCGGCCTTGAATAACTGGGCGACTCAATCCGCCGGCGCGTTTGCTCTGCGCGGTATTCAAATGCTCACGATTACCGGACCGGACAAAGAGGTGGAAGCTCCGGTTGAACTCAGAGACGAAAATGGGATCGAGGTGAAATCGGTAACCTTGCCATTCTGCGACAACATTGCGGCGTTCTTGTCGGTATGCGACCTGGTGGTATCCCGCGCGGGTGCCGGCACGTTGGCCGAAATTGTGCACTGCGGGGTGCCTGCCGTATTGGTGCCGTATCCACATGCTGCAGACAATCATCAGGCCGCCAATGCCGCCGAGTTTAGCCGTTTAATTGGGTCCCTGGTGCTGGATGAACAAGAACTGGAGACGTTGTTGCCCGCGGTTTTGGAATTAGTTTCCGACGCCGGCCGACTTCAACAAGCTCGGGCCAACGTGCGATCAGTCAGCCGACTCGATACGTTGGATTTGATGTTGGCTGACATTGAGGCGCTGGCCGAGGGACGGGAAACTGTTTCTCAATCGGGCCCTCGCATGCAGCCCGCATGAAATCTGCGGAATTGCCGTTGTTGTTTGGTCGGGTGGTGCGACGTATCCATGCGGTCGGCGTCGGTGGCATGGGATTGGGTCCATTGGCCATCTATCTGAGTCGACGCGGTTGGCAGGTTTCGGGGGAAGACAATGCGATGAGCCCGGCGATGAAGTCAGAACTTGATCGTGCGGGAGTGACGGTAACGCCGTCGGGTGAATTGCCGACGGAGGCCGATTTACTCGTGTATTCGACTGCTATACGAGAATCGCATCCGACTAGACTCGAGGCGCACCAAAGCCAGATTCTCGCGGTGCCGCGGGGAAAACTTTTGGCGGAAGTAACTCAGGAAAAACGACTGATCGGCGTGTGCGGGTCGCATGGGAAAACGACCACGACGGCAATGCTCATTGCGGCAATGAAAGCAGCCGATTGGAGCGTGAGTTATATCTTGGGTGGATTGTTTGCGCGGGATGACTGGGCTCCGGCCGCGGTGGGAGACGGGGAATGGTTGGTGGCCGAACTCGATGAGAGCGACGGCACCATCAGTGGATTCAGCCCCGATATCACTTTGGTGGTGAACTTGGATTGGGACCATGCGGACCACTACGAGTCACCGGAAGCCCTTCAACAGGTATTTGGTGATCTGGTGGCTCGCACCAAACAAGTGGCGCTGGGCTGGGATAGCTGTGCCATGACCGCGCAGATCTTGGCACACAACTCGGTCTCAACCCGAGGCGCTACTTTTGGTCAGACCGGTGACTTCTGCGTGCGGAGCCAAGTGAAGAACGGAGGCAGAACCACGCTCGAATTGGGTGGTGATTTTGCGATCAGAACCGCCACCGTGCAAACCCTGGGCGAATTTAATATGTGGAACGCGACTGGAGCACTGGCGGCGGCTCAATTGGCGGGCTTGCCCCTGCGGTCGGATTTGCTGGCAAGTTTTCCCGGCGTGCGACGCCGGCAATCAGTGCTACTCCGAGAGTCGGGAATCACGGTGTTGGAGGATTACGCGCACCATCCCGCTGAAATTCGTAATCTGTTACGGAGTCTGAAAGCCGATTTGAGTGAAACGGAAAGACTCGTGGTGGTCTTTCAACCCCATCGGTTCACTCGAACCCAGCAATTTAAGACCGAGTTTGCGGCGGCGTTAACGGTGGCACACTCGTTGCACCTACTGGAGGTTTACGGTGCGGGGGAGACGCCACGATCCGGGGGAACGACCGCAGATCTTTATACTGAGCTGGAGCGGGTGGCGCCGGGACTACCGGTGAATTACCTGCCGGGAGATAGCGCTGGTGTATTGGAGTTGTTGCGACAATCGCGTCGGCCGGGGGATTGCATCGTTTTCGTGGGAGCGGGCGATATTGAGAAAGCGGCTCGGGAGTGGGTGGACAGGGTGAAACGGGAGATGGCGAAACTGGCGATGTGGGATGCTTTGGCTGCGGAGATGCGGAGTGCGATGTTGGCCGAAAGTGTAATCAATCGCGAAGAAGTCCTCGCCTCCAAAACCACTTTACGAGTGGGGGGCGCCGCACGGATCTACGTGGAACCTTCCACTGTTGAGGATCTGCGAACGGTCTTGCGGCTGACTCATGAGCGAGGCACTTCACTCCACGTCTTGGGACGCGGATCGAACTTGTTGGTGCCCGATGCCGGGGTGGACGGGGTGGTGGTTTCTCTGCGTCGCGACAGCTGGGCGAGTTTTGAGCCGTTGCCGAATGGAAAATTGCGAGTGGGGGCTGGGTTACGACTGAAAAACCTATGTGGACTTGCGGCGCGGGCCGGCCTGGAAGGATTTGAGTTTTTGGAAGGAATTCCCGGCAATATCGGCGGAGCGCTCCGCATGAATGCGGGAGCGATGGGAGGGTGGATGTTTGATGTGGTGGAGTCAGTGGACGCGATCAGTCTGGCTGGGGACCGGGTGCATTTTTGCCGGGGAGATTTGCATGTGGGTTACCGGCACTGCTTGGAGTTGCGGGAGGCGGTGGCAATCGGCGCGGTGCTCAGACCTGCGACCGTGAGCGAAGCGGCAAAAATTGGCCGTCAAATCGACGTTTATCGGAGCAAGCGGCAGGAGTCACAACC
Organism: uncultured Opitutaceae bacterium; assembly: GCA_963977295.1. Lineage (GTDB taxonomy): Bacteria > Verrucomicrobiota > Verrucomicrobiia > Opitutales > Opitutaceae > Actomonas. The sequence continues at coordinate 3,218 of CAXBOL010000298.1, read as the reverse complement.
GCGCGAGCCGAGTGCCGGGTGTATTTTCAAAAACCCGGAAAATGATTCAGCGGGACGACTGATTGATGCCTGCGGGTTGAAAGGCCAGAGGATCGGCGATGCGGAAGTCTCTGCCGTCCACGGAAATTTTATCATCAATCGGGGACGAGCGACCAGCGCCGAGGTGATTGAGTTGGTGCGAAAAGTGCGGAGGGAAGTCGAACGCCAGACCGGAAAAATTTTGGAACCGGAAGTTCTGCTTTACGGTGGGCAATGGGAGGACGTGTTGTAATGAAAATGACTAAACCAAGAGTTGTGGTGCTGGCGGGAGGCACGTCGGCCGAACGAGAAGTCTCTTTGCGTTCCGGTCGAGCTTGTGCGCAAGCCCTGAGTCGGAGTTTCCCGACCAAATTTGTAGATGTTCAGTGGGACGCGCTACCGAGCGGAATCGATCCAGCACGGGACGTGGTTTTTTCGACGTTGCACGGTGGTTTTGGTGAGGACGGAGGCATGCAGTCGCTGCTGGAAGTCGCGGGGGTGAGTTTTGCGGGATGTGATGCGGCGAGCAGCGCGATCACATTTGATAAAGTTAAAACCAAAAAAGCAGCGTTGGTCGCGGGGGTGCAAGGAGCCCGCGGGGTGGAGTTTGAAGGGCGGTTGAAGCCGACGGCGGCAGTGATCGTAGCGGAGCTGGGTGAGGCGGTAGTGGTTAAGCCGAATCGATCGGGCAGCAGCGTGGGCCTGAGTATCTGCGGGAACCGAAAAGAACTGGAATCCGCGTTGGCTACGATTACGGACGGGGCCTGGCTGGTGGAGCAACGGATAGTCGGTCGAGAACTGACTGTCGGGGTGCTGCAGGGACGAGCTTTGCCGGTAGTGGAGATCGTGCCGAAATCGGGGGTGTATGATTACCAATCCAAATACACCAAGGGCTCCACCACGTATTTGGCGCCGGCGCCGTTGGACGAAAAACTGACCCTTGAAGTGCAGGCCTTGGCGGAGAAATCGTTTCAAGCCTGCGGGTGTCGAGACTATGCACGTATTGATTTTATGATGACGGAAAAAAACGAACTTATTTTCCTCGAAATCAACACGCTTCCCGGTATGACTGAGACCAGTCTTTTACCGATGGGAGCCAATTGTGTGGGAATTGATTTTACGGCCTTAGTCAAAGCGCTGGTTTCGCCAGCCTGTGACCGATTTTTTGCGACCAATTTCAAGGGAGGAACGGCATGAACCAGATCGAGACTACCACCCCCATCGCTCGTAGTTGGCGGGACATTCCTCAACAGATCGCGCCGCAAGCGATGTCGAAAGTCGGGCGTCGTCGTTTAACTTTTCGCATGGTGCGCAATGGTGCCATCATCCTCGGGGCGCTGGTGTTGGCGGTCGGAGGGTTTGAAATTTGGCGCACGCTGAAAAACGATCCTCAACGGCTGTTGGCCACGGCCGCCAGTGAGCCCGTCAAGCACCTCAAAGTCGAAACCAATGGCGTGCTGGATCGGGACTGGGTCGTGGAGCGGATCGCGCTGCCCGATGGCATTGGTTTAATGGAGCTCGATCTCTACGCCCTGCGTTCGCAGTTGACCAAAACAGGGCAGGTCAGCGCGGCGGTGCTGACCCGGGAGTTTCCGGATACCTTAAAAGTTGTGCTGGAAGAACGCTCCCCGGTGGTGCGGTTGAAGGCCCGACTGGATGGTCCAGGCATTCAGGATTTCTTGGTGGCTCGTGATGGCACCGTTTTCCGGGGTTATGGTTTCGGCGAGGGCACATTAAATTCGTTGCCTTGGTTGGGGGGCGTTCGACTACTCCGAAACGGGGAAGGCTTCCTGCCATTGTCCGGTCTCAATCAAGTGGCGGACTTATTGGTGACGGCTAGAGGACACGCCCCAGAGATGTTTGCGACGTGGCGAGTGGTTTCGCTGGAACGCCTACAACTTGATGGTGAAATTGAAGTGCAGACCTCGATCGTGCCGAAGGTGATTTTTGGCACGCGGGAAGGATTCTATTCCCAGATTGCCCGCCTCGATTTGATTCTGGATGAGACCCGCAGTCGCCGGGCTTCCACGGTCAAGTCGATCAACCTTGCCGTGGGCGCGGCGCAGGTGCCGGTTGCCATGATGGCCACCGCGCTCGAAACCGATTCCTCCCGCCAACCCACCGTTCGTTTTCCCTTTAACTAACCCCTTCTCAAATTGAGCTCTTCATCTCGCTTCATCGGTGCCGTAGAAATCGGCACATCCAAAGTCTCGGTCCTTATCGGCGAAATCGTGGAAGGGCGTAGCGTCAACCTCATCGGCTACGGTGAATGCCAGTCCCACGGAGTGGTTAAAGGCGTGGTCACCGATTTCAAAGCGGCGAGCGATGCCACGCACAGCGCGTCGTTGGTCGCCGAGCAAAGTGCCGGGGTGAAGATCGACGAGGTTTATCTCGCGCAGACCGGACGCCACCTTGAGGGATTTTATAATCAGGCGACAGTGAGTGTGGGCGCGGCCAACAACATGGTGAACCGGGCAGATATTGAAACGGTATGTCGACTCGCGAAAGCCAAGGCGCTGCCTGAAGGTCGGATGGTGGTGCACCACATCCGTCGCCCGTTCCAACTTGACGGTAAACAAGTCGGAACCAACCCCGAGCATTTGAACGGAGAACGTTTGGACGTCGGTTACTGGACGGTGCATGGGCAGGAGACGATGATCTCGGATAGCATCCACGTGATTCGCGGATTTAATGTGCGCGTGGGAGATTTGATTCTTTCGAGTCTCGCGTCGGGCACCATGATGACGACGCTGCAGGATCGTCAACATGGGGCGCTGGTAATCGACATCGGCGCGGGCACGACGGACTATGTGCTTTATCGGGATGGTTGCCCCTTCATGACCGGAGTCGTTCCGGTGGGCGGGGCGCATCTCACCAACGATCTTGCCCTAGGCCTGCGGGTCACCGAAGGGCAGGCGGAAAAGCTCAAGCTTCGGCACGGTCGTGCAACGGTGATGGCCCACGATAAACAAGACAAAGTTTGGTTGAATGGGGACTTCGCCATCGGCGATCGCCAGTTTCCGCGTCAGGCGATCGAAACGATCACTAGCGCGCGGATCAGGGAAATTTTTGAAGTGGTGCAAAAGAAACTGGGTTCGGCCTTGGTGCCCGAAAATTGTGCGGCGGGCATTATGCTCACCGGCGGCACGGCTAAACTTCCGGGCATCGTTGATTGTGCCGCGAAGGTGTTTGATATTCCA
>CAXBOL010000297.1:0-6310 GCA_963977295.1 uncultured Opitutaceae bacterium | reverse complement strand
TCCTCACCGACATCCCTTGGGATGGTTACAATGTAGATCGCGTCGATCTGCAACGTGGACCCAATTCCATTCTGTTCGGTCAGGGCAGCCCTTCCGGCATCATCAATACCGGCACGAAGCAGGCCGCGTTCAAGAACTCCAATGAAATTGCAGTTCGCGTCGGCAGCTACGGCAGCACCCGCGTCAACGTCGATTTCAACCGCGTGTTGTTGGATGATGAATTGGCTGTGCGAGTCGCCGCGGTTCGCGACGATACCAACTACCAACAGGATCCCGCCTTCCAAGATAGCGAGCGCTACTACGGTGCCGTGCGTTACGAGCCAAGCTTTCTGAAGCAAGGTTCCGCCCGCACCATCATCAAGGCCAACTTCGAGCACGGTGACGTCTCGTCCAACAATCCTCGTTCGCTGCCTCCGCTCGACTTGATTACGCCTTGGTTTGACACCGGCACGTATCAAGGCACTTGGAAAGTTTCCGGCACCGACATTTCGACCGGCCAACCTGTGGTCGCTGGTCAGCCGCGGACGTTCAAGAGCCTGAATCAAGAGACCTTCAATCCCCACCAACTCCAAGACGACAACACCGGCCGCGAAAATCACGGTCAGGTGCGTCCGGGTATCAATGGTGGACCCAACGCCGGTCAGCCTAACCCTTGGTTCAATCCTTGGATCGGCAATTACGGTCAGATGTTTGGGGGGCCGTCCTTCGCTTACAGCGATGGTTCGCAGACCTCCGCTTCCGATCGCCGCATCTGGGAAATCAAAGAAACCCGCGGCATCGGACCTGATGGCACGATCGACCGTGAAAAGATGCATGGAATAATCAGGAACCAGGCCCGCGCGGACATCACCCCCGCCGAACTTCAGGCCAGTTTCCTGGCGGCTGACAAGGCGGCCAAGGTCTATGAGAACCAGGACCGTTTCGGCGGAAGGTTGCGGCAATGGGCGCCGCGTTTCAGTCTTCTTTTCCTGCCGGTTTTTGCACTGCTCGACGGTCCGAACAAATCGGAGTGGCAGGACTGGGATGCCTTCAACGTCAGCCTCGCGCAGACGTTCATGAACGACAAATTCGGTTTTGAAGTAACCCACAACGAGGAGTTCTACAACAACGGGCAGCTGGCTTTCTTGTCCGGTAATCGTCAAGCGATCAACATCGACATCAACAACCAATTCACTGACTCCACCCCAGATGGTGGCCGCGTGGTTGGTGGTGAGCCACACACCAATGGCACGCCAAATCCCAATGTCGGACGCCCGTTCATCACGGATAGCGGTCAGTTTGGTAACAACTCCTACGAGAGTGAACGTAACTCGACTCGCGCCACCGCCTTCTTCACCCACGACTTCAACGACGAGCGCTCGGATAATATCTTCAAGCGTATCCTCGGTAGCCATACCTTCACCGGTTTGTGGGCGGAAGACGAACAGGACACGGATAGCCGCAACTGGCAGCGCTACGCCATCGATGATGACAACTACTTCAACTTCATTGGCGCCAGTCCTTCGACCAAGTTCACGGATAACAATTTCGCGATTAATCGCGCGATCTATCTGGGACCGTCGCTTCTCGGCAAATCCATTGAAGGAGCCAACATTCCTCGTCCGACCGCTGTCGCCGGCGTGTCCAGCACCACGATTCACGTGTTTGATTCCACTTGGAATGCACCAGGGGTCGACCAAGCTGCTTACTGGCAGAACGGTTACCAACTGCCTGGTCCCAACCAAGATTCCACCCAGTCGGAAAATTGGCAGAACTACGTCGGTTGGATCGATCTCCCGGTCAACATCGTGGATTCCGAGACTTCAGCTCAGGCTCGCCAACGCTTGATGACGTCGGCTCGGTTGACCCGCTCGACGGTCGATTCCCAGGCCTTCGTCTGGCAAGCTAAGTTGCTCGATAACGGTCTCGTTGGCACCTACGGCTACCGTGAAGACACGGCCAAGTCCTACGGTCGTTCGATCGACACCAACTCGGCTTCGTCCGATGTCCGGGGTCACCTGGACCTCAGCCCATCGAACTACTCGCTGAGCGACACACCGGACAATGAACTGGATGTCACCTCACGTTCTTACAGCATCGTGGCTCACTTGGATCAATTGCCCTTCATTGGTAAATTGACCGAGCGTCTCCCGCTGGCGTTGAGCTTCTACTACAACAACTCCACCAACTTCCAGCCAGCCGCTCAACGCGTTGACGCTTACGGCGAGCCAATTTCGGCTCCTTCCGGTAAGACGTTGGATCGTGGTATCTTGCTCGAAAGTCGTGACGGTCGTTACACCTTGAAGGTCAATCAATACAAAACCTCCGTGTTGAACGCCAGCAGTGGCGCTTTGAACGGCGCGTGGTTCATCGGTGCGTCCCAAGCATGGAGCGCGGGTTGGGTGAACAAGTTCGAGTTCAACCTCAAGGGCGGTTACACCATGGACAAAGCTCTGGTGCCTAACAACCCTGACGACACGGAAGTGAATTATGGCACGGCGCCGGGTGAAACCCTCGCCGATGCCCAAGCTCGTGAAGCTGCCGCCATCTCCGCTTGGCGCACCTACCAAGCTTCGGTCGATCCACGTTTCTATGAAGCTTGGAAGCTCGATCCTTACACTACCGCGACCACGCCTACCGCCACGACTCCGCAAGGGTTTGCCGTTACGGAAGACTCCGTCTCCGAGGGTTATGAAATCGAGTTCAGCGCGTTGCCGACCCGCAACTGGCGCTTGACGCTCAATGCTTCGAAAACCACCGCCGTGCGTAACAACATTGGTGGAGAAGCCTTGGCTGAGTTCATTGGCAACTACGAGAACGCCCTCAAGAACACTGCGGCGGGTGACCTCCGTATCTGGTGGGGTGGTGCCGGTAACGAAACCGCGTTGTTCCAATGGAACAACAACATCGGTTCCGAATGGGCTGCTCGTAAACTGCAAGAAGGCACCAACGTGCCGGAACTGCGTGAATGGCGCTTCAACGCGATCTCCAACTACGACTTTACGGAAGGTCGCTTGGCTGGATTCAGCGTGGGTGCTGCGCTTCGCTGGCAGGATGACGTCGTGATCGGCTACCGTCCGGTCCCGGTTCCTAACGATCCCACCAGCATCAGCTTCGATTTGGCGAATCCGTATCGCGGACCGACCGAAATGAACGTCGATGCATGGATCGGTTACGGCAAACGCCTCTCCGACAAGATCGATTGGCGCGTGCAGTTGAATGTGCGAAATCTGGGTCAAGGCGATGGTCTGATCCCGATTACGACTCAGCCTGACGGCACGCCGGCAGGTTATCGTATCGCGCCAAGTCAGAACTGGTATCTCACCAATACCTTCAAGTTCTAAGCGGCTCTCCGTTTAGCTAACTTAAATTTCAAAGCGCCTTCCTTCACCGGGAGGCGCTTTTTTTGTGTTTCGTGGGTGGGCTTCATGCCCAACATTCCGTGAGGAATGGACTTAACCGCCAATGTCCCCTGGTTACTAAACTTTTCACAGAAGGAAACCAAGAAAGCGAAGTGATTGAATTACATGTATTTGCGATTTATTCACCTTTGTTCCCTTCTGCAAAGTCCGATTGTTTCGGGCTGTTGGTATAACGCCGAGAGGCCCATACGCCCAGACTCGTAGGCGCGGAGAAGTGATATTACCAGTATCTTGGATTAAAAAGGCAGGGCCGGACCGCTGGGCCGTCCGCGTCTGCCTCGCAGCGAATCTTGCTTACCTTTGTCTGGTTTCAACGCTCACCGATTCTACCGACCATCACACTGCGGACGGCCCAGCGGTCCGTCCCTACCTTCACCTTGCCCGTTCCGGTTCTCAAAAATCGTATGCTTTCTCCCGGCCTCGGCCGAGTGAATATGCCCTGGTTTTCGTGGATGTGATCCCGAAAAGGTAGGGCGTGACCGCTGGGCGCGCCGACGGTTCACCGGTCGTGTTCAGAGACCGCGCAGGAGTTCTCGGCACCGCGCGGCGGTGGCGGCTTGTCCGGCCAAGGTCGCGAGTTCCAGCCCCACTTGCAGTTGCTGTCGAGCGTCCACTTTTTTGCCTGCGCCGAGTAGGGCTTGCCCCATATACAAAAAGCCGCGGGAGTCGTCGGGATCGAGTTGCTGCACGCGCTTCAGCGCTTCAATGGCCTCGGTGGTCCGGTTTTGACTTACCAGCAGCGCACCGAGCCCGAGGTGCAAATCGCTGAGCGAATCATCGATTCTAAGACCGGCGCGGTAGAGCGATTCGGCTTCGTTCTCATCGGTGGACGATGCCAACGCTCCGGCTTTGAAGTGCCACTCCGCCCATAATCTTCTGGCGTCGGGAATTCCCCAATACGCATCGTATAGGCGCTCGAGTAGATTCTTGGCTGCGACCATGTCTCCGGAACTCAGTTCATATTGACCCAAAAAGGTGAGTGCCTTGCCGAATGTGGGCTGTTGCACCAACGAACGACGAATGGCCTCGATACCGGCAGTTTCTTCGCCCTGTTCGAGCAGAGTGTAGCCGAGGTTAAAATTTGCATCGGGATTGAAAGGTTGGAGTTCGATCGCCCGTTGAAACGCATTCATTGCAGCCAATTTATCGCCCAACATACTCAATGAAACACCAAGCGAGTTGTGCAGCTCGACTGCCTCGGGATGGTATTTCAATCCATCTTGGATGACGTTGATGGCGAGTTCGTGTTGACCAAGCTGCCGGTAGGCCTCGGCCAAATTGATAAACAACGTAAGGGTCGGGGGCTGTCCGTCTTCCAGCGCCAGGGCACGGTTCATCGCTTTAATCGCCTTTTGAGGGTCTCCCAATTTGATATACAGGTCTCCGACAAATTCCAAATGGGCAAAATTCCCGGGCCGTAATTCCGCGGCCCGCTGCATCCACTTTAATGCGTCAGTCGGACGATTAAGTTGATAGTCGCGCGTTGTGAGAACATACAGGCGATTCGGGGCAAAGCAGGACTGATCAAGTTGGTCCAGCCAGGGATCGGCAGGATTTGTCCAACGTCCGGCGCTGTGCCCCAACCATCGGTGTTTTCGGGCGCCTTCGACATCGCCTCGTGCGGTTAATTCTGCCGCGAGCAGATTATGCGCTGACGGAAATTCCGGTGCCACCTTTACAATTTCTTGCAGCAAAGCGAAACGCTCTTCGGGTTTACCCTCGCGTTGGGCGATTCGAGCTAAGCCCAGTCGGGCATGCGGGTCGTTGGGTTTGAGTTTTAGACGGCGCTCAAAAGCGTGGCGGGCCGCGGCAAGATTGCCTTGGCGAAAGTGGAGGTTGGCCAAATGAAGTGGGATGGGCGCATACTGTGGATCGAGGTCCTGGGAGGTTTGCAGCGCTGCCAGTTCAGTTGCGTCGTCGCGCCGCGCGCGGGCCAAGTCTGCGAGGTAGTAAGGCCAGTGTGCATTCGTTGGTTCGATGGAGGCCAGTTGAGTCCAGCACGCGGTCGCGATATCTGGTAATCCGCTGGCGTGAGCTAAACCTCCCAAGCGGCTCAAGTTTTGAATCAGGTCGTGTCCCTCGCGGATTTGATTTTCCAGCGACTTTACACGCTCACTTAGACCTTGCGGGAGACCACTGAGACTGGAGCGTGGCAGCACAAAGGGTTCACGCAGTTGGGGTGTTTGCTCCGACCACACCCAATAGGCGCCGCCCGTTGCCAGGGCAGCGGAAATTGAAAATACGAGCCAACGATTTCTCGCGGAGTGGGCCAACTTCGACGGGACGCTTTGGGTTGATTTATCCATGACCAGTCATCGCCGTCGCCAGAGCGTGACGCTGCTCATGCGTTCGTAGGGCGGAAAGGAGTGAAAGCCGCCGGTCACGATGACGGGCACTCCGTTGCCGTCGAGATCACCGACGACCGCCGTAATCAATTGGATCGGCTCGGTGGCCAACGGCCAGGGACGGAAATTTTGCGCTCCATCGTTCAGCCAAGCCATGACGGTGACGGAATCCGGATTCGACCAGTCGCCGTAGCCACTCACCGCGATCAGATCGAGGTCTCCATCGCCATCCAAATCCGCGGCACAGGGTCCAAAGGCACCGGGTAGATCACCAACGTGGTGGTAGTTGAATTTGCCGGCTCCAAGATTTTCCAACCACTGGATGCCGTGCCAGGGGCGGGGCCCTCGAATGGAATAGTCGAAGCCATCGCCATTCGTGTAGATTAGATCGGGTCGCCCGTCTTGATTGAGGTCGGCCACTTCCAAGCCGCTACTGCCATAGTCTTCGTTGGAGGACGCCCACAGAATCGAGTCCGACATCGTTCCTCGGGGTTCGTTGGTGAAGAGATGCACTTCCTCCCATTCCTGAGTGATGAGGGCGGCAAAATCGGGTGAGCCGTCGCC
>CAXBOL010000296.1:0-6313 GCA_963977295.1 uncultured Opitutaceae bacterium | reverse complement strand
GTCACGCCAAGATTCTCGTGGTCGACGACAACCGCGCCAATGGCCTCGTGCTCGATATGCTGCTCAAGCGGTTAGGGTTAGTCGGGCACCACTGCTTTAGTGCCAGCGAAGCGGTGGAATTCTGTCGGCGAGAGATTCCCGCCGTCATCCTCATGGATCTGCACATGCCTGAAATGGACGGCATGGAAGCCACGCGTTTGCTACAATCCACCGTCCTGAAAGATCACCTCGAAGACGTTCCGATCGTCGCCTTGACCGCCGATGTGCGCACCGAAGTGCGGGACGCCTGTTTCGCCGCTGGCATGGATGGATTTCTCACCAAACCCATCCGCCTCGACGATTTGCGCGCCATGCTCGCGCAAAAGCTTTCTCACTCCGAACCGAAAGCCCCGGCAGAAGCGGTTCCCACGCCTCCACCCCCACCTGTTTCTCAAATCGACCCCGAGATCGCCGATACGATTTTCGGCCTGGCCGACGAGCCCGAAATCGCCGCCGAACTGAAATCGATGTTCAGGGAAATGTGGACCGACGTGGAGCCGAACCTGCAAGAAATCGAGCAATTGATCTCCGCTGGCGATGACCCGACCGCGCAGGCTCGTTGTCATCGTCTCCGCGGCGTTTTGGCTAATTTCGGCTTCCGGGTAGCCGCCGAAAAGCTGGGGAAAATGGAAACCAATCTCGACGCACTCCATGCTCCCGGCGCAGCGGCGGAAATCCGCACCGGCCTCAGGGCGGCGTATACAGAAATCCTCGGCCTCTATCCGTTTCTCAAATAAAGACCACGCGACGGGAGCCTCACTCCCACCACGCGGCAATCGGATCGAAATCGACCGATCCATCCGGCCACACGCGCACGATCAAGCGCCGCCCGGGACCCGGTTCAAACCACGACTCCGCACTGCCCTCCGCCGCTCGTCCCGTATGCACGACCCACGCAACTCCCGCTAAGTCCGTAGGCACCGACTGGCGCCGACTTTGCCCGGGGTCGAGAGCCGGCACTCGCCAAGTAAATTCTCCCCCGGCAATCATAATGCCTGCTCGAGTCTCGGCCGATTCATTGTAAACCACAACTTCGCAACGTCGACTGGCCAGCCCGAGGATTATCCCGGCCAAGACGACCGACCCCACCCCAAGCAACAACCATCGAATACGCCGCATTCGCAGGTCGATCACGGTTTGCCCTTTCGTTGCGCTTCAAGCCGAGCCACACACCCGACCAACAACATCCACATCGCCAGATTCTTGGTCTGCGTGAGCACCCGCTCCAGTTGGCTGTGGGCATAGGTAAGGAAAAAAGCGATCGCCACGGCGCTGAGAAATCCCCCCGCCAATGTCCCACGTCGAGCCCAAGCCCCGCGCACCGCCCACCATCCCGTCAACGTGATCACAATCATGTAGGTAACGAACCCCCCGTAACCGGTCTCGGCCAGCAACAACCAATAGTGACTCTCCACCACCCCCTTGGCGTAATCATCGTCCACTTTGTGGCCCCGATCTCGCTCCCAGTCGTTGATCACCTCCCCATAGGGAAACGGGGCATTGATCGTCAGCGCGAAATTGTTCCACCCCAACCCGACCGGCGAGGCTTTCAACATCGCCGCCGAAGCCAGATTCATCACATCCCGAGTCTCACCGCTGGCTTGATTCCCTTTGTCGCCAAACCGCGCAATAATGGTGTCCGCTGTCGCTAACACGCCCAGCAGCCCAATCGCCGCCATACCCATCATGGTGCGAATGCGCCGCGCGGTGATCCCGTCGATCAAGCCCGCGAACATCACGCCGATCACCCCCACCGCAAACACCGCCAGTGCCGCCCGCGACAAGGCGGACTGCACGATGATCCCCGACGCCATGAACCCCGCCGCCCACCAGCGCGTATCGACCTTGCTGGCTTTCGACATCACTACCGCCAGCAACGGCAACCCCATCATGTAGGCCCACATCGCGAGTGGGTTCTGATGCTCAAACCACCCTCTCACTTGGTAATACCCATCGACGTATTTCATCTTGAGCACCACGGTCGCCTGCACCGCCAGGGTGAACGCCATCGCGCGCAGAAACCACCGTAAATCCTCCTCGTCGTTAAGGTAGTTGTAGGCCGCTCCCATGATCAAACCGGCCGAGGCAAACTTCCAGGTCGCCATCAAAACATAACCCGCGTTCGGCGCCGCAACGATGGAGATGAAACTCGCCGCACAATACAGCCACCACCACCCCATCCCAGGCGACAACCACCTCGCGCCCGGAGATTTCCCGAGCTTGGTGGCCAGCAACAACCCCATTGCCACCGCCGTCAGCAAACTGAACTCATAGCCCTTGGTATGCCCCCGATACCATTCGATCGAATCCAACATCAACGTGAATTTGTTGATGTGCCATGACGTCATGAACACCAGCAGCGCCATCACCCAGCGCTGACGCTGACGATTGCCTTTCAGCCACATCGCCAAGATCGGCGGTAGCACCACAAACCACCCGCTGATAACCAGAAACTTGATGATCTCTTTGATCATCCGTTGCGCGTCGCCGCTCGAGCTTCGGCGTCCCGATAAATCTCCTCCGTTTGCACCGCAATTTGTTTCCAGGTGTGACGCTCAATGGCCTCGGCTCTACCTGCCTCACCCCACGCTTGGCGCCGGGCCTCATCGCCGACCAACTCCACGAGCCGAACCGCCAGTCCCGCCGCATCCCCGGCCTCAAAGAACCCGCCTGTCCGGCCTTCCGTCACCAAGCTCTGTAGTCCTCCCACTCGCGACACCAACACCGGCCGTCCGGCACACCAGGCTTCCAGGACCACGATGCCAAACGGTTCATGGCGTGACGGCAGCACAAACACGTCAGTCGCCGCCAACGCATCGGCCAACTCCCGGCCAGTCGGATCCAGCGCATCCAATTTCAGAATACGATCACGATAGGGGCTCGCCGCGATGCGTGCATCCAGTTTCGCCACGTAGGCGGCCGCCGTCGCCGGCCCCGCCAGCATCACGTGCATCTGCGGCGAATTTCCTGCCACCTGATCGAAGGCTTCGATCAACGTGAGCTGATCTTTCTGCGGATCAAATCGGCTGATGCAGGAGAACACCACCGCGTCCGCTGGCAGCCCTCGGGCGGCGCGAAATTTCGCCCGATCTCCCCCGGAAAATCGCGCCGGATCAACGCCGTTGCCCAGGTGGTAAATCCGGTCATGCCCCAGCGCGACCTTGGCCTTCTCGGCCTCGCTTTTACCGACACAGATCACCGCATCGGCTTCGTGCAAAATCTGCCGCGAACGCAGCACCGCCCCAAACGCCCGCCCCCACTCGAACTTGCCCGCCTGCGCTTCGGTTAGTTGCGCCAACTCCGCCGCCGGCACGTCGAAAATCCCGCCGTGCAGTGTCGCCACAAACGCCTTCTTCTGCAGCCGCGCCGCCGTGAACACCTCGCCCCCGAGTCGCTTCAACGCATGGGCGTGAAACAGGCGCACATTGGGCCGACGCCACAGTGCCCAAAACAAACTCCACGAGAGGAGGTTGCCTCCCTTTTTGTCCATCGCCTGTTTTTGCGCCGCGTTGAGGCCGAAGAACGGATAACAGTAGGGATAACGAAAAATCTCCAACTCCTGCCACGTTTCCCGCCGCACCTTGCTCAACGCCAGCGAGGTGTGAATCTCCGGCACCCACCCCGCCCGGCGTTGTTCCCGGAGTAACTCGGCGATCACCGTCTCGGTGCCTCCCCATTCGTGCGCCACAAAACGGCGCGGCACGTGAATCACCCGATGGAAACGTTGGTCAGCACTCATGATTGAAATTGGTCCAGTCGTTCAAACAACAGTGGCAACAACTGCTTTTTGCGCGACACCATCCCCTCGTGCAACCGCCCTTGATTGGGATCGGCTCCGGCCAGGATCCACGCTGCGCGTGCCGGGGTGACGTCTGTCACCAACAAGCGGCTCTCACTGCGGATCACATCGGTCACAATCAATGCCGCCATGCCCCACCCCGACCGCATTTGCAGCGCCTCCAACGCCGTCAACAGCGCCGCCGTCCGCTCCGGGGTCAGGAGTTTCAGGTCGACCGTTTCGATCTGCGCCGCCCCAAATTGCAGCTCTCCCCGCGAGAACGCCTTCACGTCTTTCTCCACCAAGGCATCCGCCGACCCTTCGGCCAACTCGTCGTTTTCGCGCAGGACATCGCGCCCAAACGTCGCCAATTTAACGCCCGCCCGCTTGGCCAGCTGCGGCGCCAACTTGCGATCAACAGCCGTCGTCGTCGGCGACGTCAGCAATAACGTGTCCGCAATCATGGCCCCGAGCAGCAACATGGCTTCGCCGCGCGTCGGCTCCAGCCCGGCCTCCGCAAATTGACAGGCCACGATGGTCGCGCTGCTCCCCACCGGACGGCAATCCACACGGGCCGGCATCACGGTCTCAATCCCGCCCACCCGGTGATGATCCACGATTTCTTCGATGATCGCGCCCTCCACGCCCCGCACGGTTTGAGTGCGCTCGAAATGGTCGACCAGAATCAACCGCCGTTGCGCCGGGGCGAGCGCTTCGTGCTGAGTGAGGACCCCGATCAAACGGTTTTGCGCATCGACGACCGGCAACGCATGGCGGGCGGCCTGCAAGAACGGCATGGCTTGGTCCAGTCGCTGCTCCGGACGCAGCGTCTGCGGTTCCGCGTCCATGATCGTCCGCACCGGGATGGCGAGCGACAGACTCGACAACAGTGCCAGCAACGATCCCGAATAGTAGTAAACCAGCATCTGCCGTGAGGCCGCCGCCGCCAGTTTGGCTTCCGCCAGCGTCGCATCAGCCAGAATAATTGCCTGCGCGCCTCGCCGCTCCGCGTCTCGCACGAGTCTCGGACTCGCCCCACCCATCACCACGTCACCGGGTTCCACTTCGAAATTGCCGCCATTGGCCACCCGAAAGCTGCCCGGCATCAGAGTTGCCGGCCCGGTGCGGTTGGCCTTCAACGCCTTGAGCGCAAAACTCGCCACCACGTCATCGAGGGTGAGCAAATGGCCGAGGTAATCCTCCACGTTGAAGTTAAAGAAATATTCGTTCTGCGGGAGTCGCGGGCTGACCAAGCCCAGCAGACGTCCGTCCTTGTCCACCACCGGCACCATGCTGATGCGGTGCATTTGCAGGATGGCCATCGCGTCACCCAATCGTGCGCTCGGGGGCAGCGAGTAAGTTTCGCCTCCCATTGTCTCCCCGACCGTCCAGCGGATATCCGGGCGCACCGGGGGCAACGCGATGCCCGCGCGTTTGAACAACCATTTCGTCTGCCGGGTCGCCTCCCCGAGCAAAATCGGCTGATAGCTCCGGTTTCGATCCAGCCTCCGTTTGAGCCGGGCCAGCACCGCCGCAGCCACCGCCGCATCGGTGTCGGGACGTTGATGGCCGGCGATAAATACCTGTTGTCGTTTTCTCACAGAATCAGTTTGGGGATTTCTGTAGAAATGCTAGACGTTTCCATGGTCGCTTGTCGCGCCCGTAAATTCAATCGCTCCATGTCCGCTCCAATTTCCATCGTGATGCGCTCGTTCAACGACGGCGCCCTAATCCAAAACACGCTTAAAATGGTGCACGCCCAGCAGGGCACGGGGCCGATTCAGCTCATCCACATCGATTCCGGATCGAAGGACCAGACCGTGCCGATCATCCATTCGTTCAAGCCCCATAAGTTTTTCCAGATCCAACCCTCCGAATACGTGCCGGGCGTGGTTTTGAACCGGGGGATGCGCGAGTCGACCGGTGATTGGGTGGTGTTTCTCAATTCCGACGGTGAACCCGCCAACGAACA
This sequence comes from uncultured Opitutaceae bacterium, assembly GCA_963977295.1. GTDB lineage: Bacteria > Verrucomicrobiota > Verrucomicrobiia > Opitutales > Opitutaceae > Actomonas. The sequence continues at coordinate 524 of CAXBOL010000296.1, read as the reverse complement.
CTGGCTGGCGGAGTTGCTGCAGGTGGCCCGCTCCGACTCCCAGCAGGGCACCGTATTTAGCCGCCAGATCCCCCGCTCGGACTGCGACGCCGTGTATGCCCACGACTATGACCGCTGCTTCGGTCCCAACCGGGAGTCCGCCCAGTGGGATCACTTTTTCAGCATGGTGAGTTGCGCCGTGTATCGCCCGGCTTGGGAGCAGCACCCCTTTCGCGAAGACCTGCAATATGCCGAGGACGATGAGTGGTCCCGCCGTCTCAAGGCCCATGATTGGCGCGTCGGCTTTGCCCCGCGCTCCATCGCGATTCACTCCCACAACTACACGCTCAAGCAGGCCTACAAACGCTCGTTCGGCGACACCTTTGCCATCGCCGCCCACAGCGAAACCCCTGTGCGCAACTACAACTACCACTACACTGTCGCCCGTGGTGGCCTTGCCGACGCAGGCTGGGCCGTCGATGACGACGGCTACCGCATCGGGTACCTGACCCAGACCGCTGACCTGACGGGTTTGGAAACGTGGG
>CAXBOL010000295.1:0-6340 GCA_963977295.1 uncultured Opitutaceae bacterium | reverse complement strand
TTCCGGCGCAGTTGCGCGAGGAACTGGTGATGAAACTGGTTCCGGTTGCGTTGGCCCAAGAGAAAGCGGCACTCGCCGCCGATATTTTTGCCCGAAACTGGGGGGACGCTCCGTCCTCCGAGCCGGCTGCGTTGGAGCTGGTGCGCCTGCGTCGGTTAGCGGGGGATTCAAACGGAGCCTTAACGGCGTTGGGAAATCTGGATTCGTCTCGCGGACGGGAAACGCGAATCGCGTTGTTGAGGGAACTCAACCGCAATGAAACCGCGTTGGATTTGATTCTAGCCGCGATAGGGGACGGACGAACGACGGAAAGATCAGCCGTCACAAGATTGGTCGAAGTGGCACGAGGCGCGGGGCAATCCAGTCGAGCGGTTCCGGTGGTGTTGGCCTATCTGGACACGCACCCCAAGGATCTGGAGATATGGCGCAGTTTAGTGATTTTGCAGCGCGAAGGAGGATTGGCCGCGGAGGCTGCCGGCAGTCAGAAACAGGTGGTTGAACTGAGCGGTCGCAGCGATGCGGACTTAAAGGAGTGGGGCCGATTGCTGGAGGGGTCCAGTCAACCCCATAAAGCCTTCGAGGTGTGGCGTGAATTGGGCCTGCGTAATGACTTGTTCGCGATTGATCGACTGATCGCACTCAATCCGGGTCTCTATCGCAATCGAGAACTCGCCGAAGTGTTGGAGCAGGTGGTTCCGGTGGCAGGGCACGATGACTACACGTTGCAATTGGCTCGACTGCTTACCGAATTGGGACGCTACGATGTCGCGACTGACGCCTACGACCAGTATCTTCGCGCCGAACCCGCTGATCTCACAGCCATGTTGGAGATCGCGAGCCTGGAGATCGAACTTTTCCGGTATGCTGAAGCGGCCCAATGGTTGGAACGAATCAAATCTTTGGGAGTATCTGATGTGGGAATACGAAGGAAGCTTGGGGATACCTTGATCCGAATGGGCGAGTTTGACTCGGCGCTGGAGGAATACCGGACGGTGGCGGAAACGACCAGGGACATCGACGATTATGGCAACTACCTGCGAGTGGCCCGAGGGGTGGGGGCTTACGAGGATTTTGTGGCTGGATTGGAAGGTGTGATCGCCAGCGCCGAGGCCACCGTTTCAGACTATCTTACGTTGGCTTATGGCTATGAGTTGATCGGTCAAGACGCTAAGGCAAAAGCCACGCTGAAGGAAGGCATCCGGCGATTTCCCAGTAATCCAGAAATGCCGATGCGACTGGCTTACGCCTATGCGGATGCGCGAAATTATCGGGATGCCCAAAAGGCCACAACACTTCATCCCCAATTGGGACGGGCTTTGGAGCCCACCCGCCTGCACCTAAATTTGATGCGGCTTAACAACGATATAGCGGCCGAACGTGAATTTCTTAAACGTGATTTTCCGGCCGAGATTTGGGCCGACTCCGAGTCGAAACAATTGATTGCCCGGGGTTACTTAGCGTTGGGTGATCTGAAGACTTCGTCACGTCTGTTGCGCGAATTGCACGAAGAGATTCCGGGGGACTGGGACGTCACGGCTGATCTGGTTTTAGTATTACAGCGACTAGGCAAGACCCGTGAAGCTAAACAACTCTTGGCTCCGCTGGTGGCTTCGAACGAACCGACCGCCTTGAGGCTTGCGGCCGAAGTCTCGAGTGCCTTGGGCGAAAATGCCGATGCCGAACGGTTTCAACTGCGGTATTTGGCGCTGGTGGCGCCGGGAGCTCCGAGTGACTGGGGGGCATTGGGTGACATTCGGCTTGCTCGAGGAGATCGCAACGGGGCTAAGCAGGCTTATCGCAAGGCACTGCGGGAGATGCAGTTGATTATCTTGGCGGCGGACGGAGGACCACGATGAAGGCAACCTCCAAAGGATGGCGGAGCTGGGTATTTTGGGCGCTTTGGCTAATGGTCCCGTTGTGGAGCTCAGCGGCGACTCAGTTGGAGCTGCCGATTGAAGATCAAGCCATGATCGAGCGAGCCAAGTTGTTGGACATCGAACAGCGGCGCTACCTGACCTACCTCTATGCCCGCATAAACAAACCTCGGGTGGCGAATGCCATTGGCCTGCAAGTTTTGGCCGAGATTCCCAGCGATCGGCAAACCCTCTTGGTGTTGGCGTCCCTGGCTGCTGAACAGAAACAAGCAGAAACGGTTGTGCGACTGGCCGAGGATTATTTGGAATTTTATCCGGGAGATCACCAAGGCCGTTATTTTCTAGGCGCCGGTTATTACATGCAGGGGCGATTCGCCGAATCGGAAAGAATTTTGGCCGACTTGAAGCAGGAGCGATTTAACGGGCAACGTTACCCCTATGAAACCGATTTGGCCTCGGCGGCCCATGGGGCCGGACAGTGGTATCGTTCAATGTTGAGTTATCAGGAATTGCTCCGAAATCACGATCTGGGGGATCAGTTACGATCGGAAGTTCGTCGGATCCTCGACGGGATCTATCGGACTCACGGTCCGCGGGTTGATCTGAGCTATGATCAAGTGATTTTGGAGCGCGGGCGGGTGCAACGAAGTGGATTTGATCACGCCATGCACCTTACCGAACGGCAGTGGTGGACAATCGAAGGCCGAGAGGATCGGGTTAAGATTGAGTCTGCTCCCGGACTCTTGAAACGGGAAACTACACGTGCTGATTTCGCCACTAATATTCAAACGGTTTGGGATGCACGAACGACCTCGGAAGCTGGCGTTGGGCACGGTCCGAGTGGCGGCACGGCTAAGCTTCGCCTTACCCATGAAATTGCGCCATCGCGGTCGATCACGTTGGGTGGTCTCTACAACCATCGGGCGACCGATAGTTTATTGATTGAGTCGCTTGATGGGCGACAGGACCGGCTGGAGCTCTCAGCATCTTGGTTGATCGAGTCTGACTTGGCTTTGAACATCCGTGCAGGGATGCGCTCCGTCCAAGTGGCGGGCCAAACCTTGGGCACGGGAACGGGCGGGGAGTTTTCGTTGGATCAAACCTTGCGCAGACAAGGGGCCCAATGGGTGGTGGGGTATCGCGGCTCCCTCGGTGCGTTCTCGCCGACGTCGAGACCGTTGGGTGTGGTCGATCCTGCTTTGGATCCCTTGGTGCCACCGGCAGATCGGCAATTCATTCGACGCAACTTGGTCGCTCCCCGTATCAATCGCCACGGAGTGAGCCTATTGGTCGCCGACAATCTCACTCACGTTTGGAGTTATCGCTTATCGCTAGGTGCGGACTACGATTTCGAATTGGATAACCTCGGCTACAATGTGGGGCTAGGATGGATATTTCGCCCCCGGAAAAGTATCGAGATTGGCATGGAAGGTGGGTATAGTTCCAGTGCTGATGCGAGCAATGCGGGGAGTTCGGCTTATTTGTTAGATCTTTCTTTCCGGCTACTTTACTGACATCACTCAGCGACGATTACCATGACCCGACTCCTGATTCTTGTCTTCTCTCTCTTTCTTTCCGGATGTGCCCATGTCGTGACAACGGGCAGTGCAACCGGTCAATCATTGGTGATCGACCGGTTGTTGTTACCGCCGTTCGTCAATGCGACCGATGATGAACATGCCTCCCGGGCCGTAACCGAGATGACGGGGAGTGCACTGGTGCAGGCTGGCATCCCTCTATATCAGACCGAGGAATTGGTCCTTCGCACCGCAGCAGATACGGCTCAGGGAGCTGATGGTCGTTACGCGGAGATCGCCCGATCGGTGGGGGCAAGTCACCTCCTCATCGGCACGGTTCACGAATACCGCTACAAGACGGACTTGGATGGAGACCCGGCGGTGGGTATTACGATGAGAATTGTGTCGGCCTCCACGGGGGAAACCGTTTGGCAAGGCACGAGTGGCAATGTTGGCTATGCGTTCGCTTCGTTGACCTCGGCAGGACAGAAGGCGGTTAATCGTTTGGTCGGGGAAATGCCTGTAACAGGTAATCTGTTACGAAAAGGCTTTCGCTTGAAGTAGCCGGTATCCAAGCCAGCCCATCTCGTTCGATATTCCATGAATCTGCGCAGCCTGCTCGTTCCCCGCTACGTTTGGGGTGATGGCTTGGTCATAGGCGCGGTGGTGGTGGGTTTGAATGTGGCCTTGGCCCCGAGGGACTTGGGGTGGCTTACGCTCAACCCGACCCCATATCTTCTAATCCCATTACTGTTGGGCGCACGATACGGATTCGGTCCCGGGGTGATCTCAGCTCTGGGGGTGTGTCTCGGGATCGCCGGAAGTTTGATCGGGTCAGGCCGGGTTACGGATCTGGCGGAAGCGTTTCATGCGGCACCTTACGTCTTTGTCGGACTCGTCTTGGCGGGAGCGGTGGCGGGCGAATTGTGGCTCTACTTCAGGCGTAGGATTCAATTGTTGGAAGCTAATGAAATTTCGCTGAGGGGAAAGGTTAAAAAACTGAACGCCGACGCGATGTTGCTGCGTGAAGCAAAGGATGAACTGGATCGAATGACGGCGGCGAGGGACGGGGAAATCAGCTCTCTTGATGCCGAACTCCGGCGGCTTTATGCGTGTTCACCGACTGAATTACCGGAAGCGATTCTCTCGCTACTGAAGCGTCAGGTGCGGGTCAGTGACGCCGCATTGTATCGCAAGAAGGAGGACGAGGACGGAGAGGAGACATGGGTGAGGTTTGGCCTCATGGGTCGAGATGATCATCTGCCCCTGAATTTTGAAGTGGAGGCTCACCCCCTTGTGGCAAAGGCATTGTCGGCACGGGGCTTGGTTACGCTCCCGGAAATTGTCGAAGACATTCAGCCCGCCGAAGAGGATATACTCCTGGCGACTCCTCTCACGGGTTTGGATGAGGATGTTCGTGCGCTGCTCCTGGTGGCGGGAATGCCATTCGTCGCCTTTACGCCGGCCTCGGCGGATCTGATCGACTTGGTTTGTGGTTGGTGCGGAGGGGTCTTGGAGTTGGCCGAAGGAGCAGAAGGCCGTTATAGAATTGTCGCGGATAGAGATACCCAAAAGGTGTTTTTCGAACCTCAGTTTGTGCACCAAGTGACTTTGGCGTTCGAGTCCTGCAAGCGCCACCGGTTGCCGTCTTCGATCGTCGAACTGGGGTTGCCTGAGGCGGAGGGATCACATCAAAGTGAATTTGAGAAAATCGTCTTGGGGGCGGTAAGGAGCGGAGATTTTGTGACCCAGCCTAAAGTGAATTATCCGGCTTTGAGAATTTTGCTCCCGTTGGCGGGAGAACGAGGCACCGATATATTCGTGGACCGATGCACCCAATTTTGTATCCGAAATGGGGTGGATCCGTCGAAATTGAGCGTGAAACGGGTCGATCTGGGTCTGGCCGATTCCCCTGAAAAAGCCTTGGCGCAGTTGGCGGAAAAATCGGGGGCTGCACGTGGGTAGAGTGGCTTTACTTGCCGGAGCGTTGGTTCAGGTCTGGTCGGGTATTTGGATTTGGGAAAATCAATCGATTTGGCTAGGGCTGCTTGGCCATGTGGCCGGGGCGGTTTTGTGGGGCTGGGGCGCGATAATACTGCAACCGGCGCCAAGTCGTGAGGGAGGTTGGTTCGCGGGCGTGGTAGCACTGGTCGTTCCCGGGGCCGGATGGGTGTGCTCGGGGTTGGCCATTGCGTTGTTGCGGCGCAAACCTTCGCGAGAGAAAGGACGAACCCTGCTCGTTTGGCGTGATCGTAATTTGCGGCACGACTTTGAGCTCGGAGGGCGCCTCAGCGGTCGATCTTCCATCGCCGAGATTCTACGAGGACCCGATCCAGTGAGTCGTAGGAGTGCGATTTTGGCGGTAAAGGAGTTAGAGGTTAAACTCGCGCTGCCGTTGTTGCGCAAAGGGCTGCAAGATAGCGACGAGCAGGTGCGCATTTACGCTCAGAATATTTTAAGCGGATTGTTGGAGAGTTTCGAAGGTCGAATTAAGGAACTCGAACGACGCTCTAAAAAAAGTCCGGTCGAAGTCGCGACGATGGTGAGCTTGGCAGAACAATACTTCGAGTTGGTTTACTTGGATGTCGCAGGGGATGAGGAGACTTCGGATCACCTTTTAGCCAAAGCGGTAGGCATGCTTGACGACGCGGCGAAGCGCGCTCCTCGAGATGGTCACATTGCGTTATTGCGATTGCGTTATGCGCTGCGTCGCCGAGATGTGGCTGGAGCGGAAGCGGCTCTTAAAAAAGCGGAGGCCCTTAAAATCGACAGCCAGATGGTGTTGCCTTGGCAAATGGAGTTAGCCTTTCAGAAAAAGAATTGGGGCGAGTTGCGTCGATTATTCGAAGTTTTCGTCGATCGGGGATTTGTTAATCCGCGAATTGAAGCGTTGGCTCGATTTTGGGGGGTAGACGAAGCCTTATGAAAGAAGACGAGCATCAATCCGAG
>CAXBOL010000294.1:0-6358 GCA_963977295.1 uncultured Opitutaceae bacterium | reverse complement strand
ACAAGGTCCCGGGGACGCTTATGTGCATGTAAACTTCAAGCCTCACGAGCACTTGAAGGTGAACGTCCTGTTCCCGACGAGACCACTCTCGGCGTTTTACGTCGATGGTTTTGGACGCGCAAACCCGATGCGGGCTTTGTCCTCACCGACTTCCCGGCTACGTTGCTCCAAGCAAAAGTGTTTGATGAATGGCTCGAAGCCCGTGGCATGTCTCTGACAGCCATTGTGATTACCGACTCGGTAAACGCTTCGCCGGCTCTCATCGACTATTACCGCACCCACGGACTCGACGTAATTGAGTCCATTGATCTGCTCTCCAACTGATGGCTATACCAATCAAAAACGAGCAAGCCGTAGCGCGAATGCGTGAGGCGAGTGCGATTGCCGCGACTGTGCTTTACCGTTTACGGGAGCATGTGCGGCCCGGGATCACTACATACGACTTGGACCAAATTGGCCGCGACTTAATTAAGTCACTTGGAGCCAGTAGCGCTTGCTACGGTTACCAAGTGGGGTCACGCCGGTTTCCTGCCTATACCTGCCTCTCCGTTAATGACGAGGTGGTTCATGGCATCGGCACCATGAAGCGAGTGTTACAAGATGACGATGTCATCGCACTCGACGTCGTGGTGGACTACAACGGCTACATCGGAGACAACGCGATCACCGTTCCCGTAGGTATTATTTCGCCTGCAAAGGAAAAGCTCCTTCGCGTTACGGAAGAAGCCCTTCGTCTCGGAATCGCCCAAGCCACCGTCGGTAACCGAATCGGGGATATTTCCCATGCCGTGCAGTCTTACGTTGAAAAACATGGCTACAGTGTCGTTCGCGACATGGTCGGCCATGGGGTAGGGACCTCGATGCACGAGGAACCACAAATTCCTAACTTCGGTCGGCGCGGTAAAGGTGAGCTGATTAAACCGGGTATGACCTTGGCGATCGAGCCGATGGTCAACGCGGGCAATTGGCGTACCAAGACCCTTCGGGATGGCTGGACGATCGTTACCATTGATGGATCACCTTCCGCCCACTTTGAACATACCGTGCTCACCACCGAACAAGGTCCCGAGATCCTCACGATCCCGCAGCTTGATTCGTCTCCAGTCGTTCATGCCACAGCGGCATCTCCGACTACTTCCTAAATTTTTAAACTAAACTTCAGTCAAACTTCCTAAACCCACCTAATTATGCCTCGTATCCTTGGCGTCGACATCCCCGCGAAGAAGAAAATCGCTTTCTCGCTCCGCTACATCTACGGAATTGGTCCTGAGCGGGCCGATCTCATCGTGCAAAAAGTGGGGCTTAACCCCGATATGCGCGCCAATGATCTCGATGAGGAGCAACTCAACGCGATCGTTAACGTCATTACCGAAAACAAGTGGGTAGTGGAAGGTGACCTCCGTCGGGAAATCACTGGAAACCTCAAGCGTTTGCAGGCCATCGGGTGTTACCGGGGCATCCGCCATCGCAAGAGCCTCCCAGTTCGTGGTCAACGCACCAAGACCAACAGCCGCACCCGCAAGGGCTCGCGTCGCACTGTTGGCGTCACCAAAAAATAATTTAAAACGTCATGGCTGCAGATAAATCCACTCCAGAAAAAGAAATTCCGGCTAACGCTCCGGAGGCTGAGGCCCCCGCGGAGACCAAAGCTGAGAAGCCGGTCGAATTGATTGGCGGCGTTCCCAAGCAACCCACGGCCGAAGACTTGCTCAAAGAAGAGCTCGGCGGCGCCAAGATTCGCAAAGCTAAAGGCTCGAAGAACATCACCTCGGGTGTCGTCAACGTTCTGGCCTCTTTTAATAACACCATCGTTTCCATCACGGATCCGAAAGGCGCCGTGATCTCCTGGTCCAGTGCCGGCAAGTGCAACTTCCGCGGCTCACGCAAGTCGACCGCTTATGCCGCCCAGATCGTGGCCCAAGACGCAGCTCGCGTTGCGATGTCTCACGGACTCAAGGATGTCGTCATCAAGGTGAATGGCCCGGGACTCGGTCGCGACAGCGCGGTTCGTGCCATCCAAGCCATCGGCCTCGAGGTGACCTCCATCATCGATGTTACTCCGGTTCCGCACAACGGCTGCCGTCCCCCGAAGCGTCGTCGCGTCTAATCGCCGTTCGCTGACTGTTTAACTACATTTAAAACAAGGATCACCTTCCATGGCTCGTTATATCGGACCCACCACTCGCCTCAGCCGCCGCTTCGGACAACCGTTGTTTGGCGAAACCAAAGCATACGAAAAGCGCCCTTATCCTCCTGGGCAGCACGGCCCCCGGCTCCGTCGCAAGAAGTCGGAATACTCCATCGGTCTCGATGAGAAGCAAAAGCTTCGTTACGTCTTCGGACTCCTCGAACGTCAATTCCGCCGCACCTTCGAAAAGGCCAAGCGTGAACGCGGCGTCACCGGTGAGCGTTTCCTGCAATTGCTCGAAACCCGCCTCGACAGCGTCGTCTATTCCTTGGGCTTTGCTAAGTCCCGTGCCGCCGCGCGGCAGATCGTCAATCATGGCCATGTTCGCGTGAATGGCCGCAAGGTCGACATTTCCAGCTACACTGTATTGGCCGGTGATGAAGTCATGATCAAAGATTCGCCTACGTCCCGCCAGATTGCGACTCGCAATCTCGAGGAGACTCGGGCGCGCAACGTTCCGGGTTGGCTCACGCTCAACAACGAAACCTATACTGGCACGGTCAATCGCCTGCCGACCCGCGAAGAGATGGTGCAAGACATCAACGAACAGTTGATCGTTGAGTTCTACTCGCGCTTCTAATCCGTTTTTCTCCTTTTCCGTATCTCACAACCGCAATCAAAGAAGCGATCGCTATGCCCAAACGCCTCGGTAAATTCGAACTCCCCAACAAGCTCACCAAGGTGGAGGAAGGCTCCACCGACACCTACGGTAAATTCATCGCCGAGCCTTTCGAGGCCGGTTATGGCCACACCATCGGTAATTCCCTCCGCCGCGTCCTCCTCAGTTCGATTGAGGGTGCCGCCATCACCTCGATCAAGATTGAGGGCGTGAACCACGAGTTCCAAAGCATCGAGGGGGTCGTAGAAGACGTCACCGATATCGTTCTAAATCTGAAAAAGGTTCTCATTGTCTCTTCGTCAGACAAAGAAGAAATCGTTCTCGGGATCAAAGTTGATCGCGACGGTGCGGTGACCGCGGCTGATATCCAAGCCGACGCCAACATTACGATAGTGAATCCAGATCAGGTAATCTGCACCCTCGATAAACCTCGCGCGTTCGAAGCCGAGATCACCATCGGTTCCGGTCGTGGCTACTGCGCCGGTGTCGAGAACAAGAAGGAAGATCAAGCCATCGGTGTGATTCCGATCGACTCGCTCTTCTCGCCGGTTCGTTTGGTGAAATACTCAGTCGAAGCGACTCGCGTCGGTCAAATCACCGATTACGACAAGCTGATCCTCGAGATCTGGACCGATGGTCGTATCACTCCAGATGATTCCCTCAAGCAAGCGGCGTCGATTTTGAAACATCACTTGGATGTGTTTGATCGCGTTTCGGAGGAAGCTTACGAATTCGACAACCAACAATCCGAGGTCAGCGAAGAGCAAAACAAGCTCCGCAAGCTCCTCAACATGTCGGTCAACGAAATCGAGCTCTCCGTGCGGGCTGCGAATTGCTTGAACAACGCCAACATCACCACCGTCGGCGAACTCGCCATGAAGACGGAGCAAGAGATGCTCAAGTATCGCAATTTCGGTAAGAAGTCCCTCAACGAAATCAAAGACAAGCTCGAGGCCTTGGGTCTCTCGCTGGGCATGAAGTTCGACGAGCGTCTCCTCGACACCAAAAAAGAAATCTAGGCTCCGGCATTCTCGTCAGAATCTAGTTCAGTCCTCTCCATTCGATCTTCGCGCCGCCCGTTTGCTAACGCTGCGACCGGGTAGCCGATCGGAGATCACATCTAAAAAAATAATACAATGCGTCATAGAGTTCATCGTCAGTCCCTCGGAGTTACCAAAGAGCATCGCGCCGCGATGCTCTCGAACCTCGCGGTGGCACTGATCACCCACGGTCGAATCAAGACCACCATTACCAAGGCCAAAGCACTGCGTCCTTTCGTCGAGAAAGTCGTGACCAAGGCAAAACGTGCCGCGGAAAAGACCGAGAAGAAGGACAAGTTGCACTTGCGTCGTTTGGCCCAAGCCGACGTGCGCGATCCGGCCGCGATTGCCATGCTGTTCGACGATAAAGTCTCAGAGTTTGCCAATCGTCCCGGTGGCTACACCCGGATCTACAAGCTCGGACCTCGTATCGGTGATGCGGCCGAGATGGCCTTGATCGAGTTTGTCAAAGCCGACGATCCTGGTTACAAGAAGCCTAAGAAAAAGAGCACGGCCAAAGCCAAAGTTGCTGAGGTCGCCGCTCCCGTAGCTGAGGCCGCCGCAACTGAGGAAGCACCCGTCGAAGCACCAGCGACCGAAGAAGAGAAAAAGGACTGATCTCCTTAGTTCCTTTCTTCACAAAAATCTCGCGCCGCAGTTCACCTGCGGCGCTTTTTTGTGGGTGAATCACTCCCCGTAATGCTGGCAAGAGGGTAAGCGTGGGTTGACCCCCTGAATCGTCAGTTTCTTAATCGGCCCACTCCGCATGTTCGATCTCACCACCAGTGCCCTTATTTATTGCCTCCTGCTTGCGGTGTTTTTCTTGGTGTTGTGGATCTATTATGATCGCCGGGACCATGCGCGATTTGAGGCGGAACGGCGGAAGACGATTTTTCACTGTGTGCGTTGCGATACGATTTACGCGGAACGTGGTCAGCACGATGCGGCCCGTTGTCCGCGCTGTCGGCATGAGAACGGCCGATTGAGATTTTGAAACGGAATATTATCGGACCAAGTTGCATCCCCACTTGATTCCGGCATCGGGGGTGCTTTTGCTCCTCTATGGCTCAGACGATTGCCGTCCTCGATTTCGGTTCCCAATACACGCAAGTAATCGCACGTCGCATTCGCGAGTGTGAGGTTTACTCGAAGATATACCCCTTCGCCACCTCGGCAGAGGAGCTCAAGCGGGAAGGAGTCATTGGGATTATTCTATCCGGTGGCCCCAGCAGTGTTTTTTCGAAAACCGCACCGATGCCCGACAAGGAAATTTTCAATATGGGCGTGCCCGTATTGGGGATTTGTTACGGCCTGCAACTCATGGGGCGTTTGCTCGGCGGTAAAGTCGCCCGCAGCGAGGAGCGCGAGTTTGGCCACGGCACATTGTCGATTGCCAAGCCGGGACGCTTGTTCGCCAAACTTCCCCGCAAGTTGCGCGTGTGGAATTCGCATGGAGACAAGGTCACCGAAATGCCCCCGGGATTCAGTTCCATCGGCACGACGGACAATTCGCCCTTCGCCGTGATCGAAGATCGGAAGCGCCAATTTTACGGCATCCAATTTCACCCCGAAGTGTTTCACACCGAGCGAGGCGTGGATGTCATTCGCAACTACTTGGTCAATATTTGTGGCGCGGCGCAGGATTGGACCACGAGCGATTACATCAAACAGTCGATCCGCAACATTCGCAAAACCGTGGGCAAGTCGCGGGTGTTGCTGGGTCTGTCGGGCGGAGTCGATTCATCGGTTGCGGCAGCATTGATTCATAAAGCGATCGGCAAGCAGCTGACCTGCGTGTTTGTGGACAACGGACTGCTGCGGGCCGGGGAGCGCGAAGCGGTGGAGCGCCTCTACGGTAAGCACTTCAAAATTGATCTTCGTGTGGTCGACGCGTCCCGACTGTTCTTGCGGCGATTGAAAGGCGTAGAGGAACCAGAGCAGAAGCGAAAGATTATCGGACGCACGTTTGTGGAGGTTTTCGAAAAATCAATCAAGTCCATCGGAGGGGCCGACTTCCTCGCGCAAGGAACACTATACCCCGACGTGATTGAATCCGTGGCTATCGGAGGAAATCCGGCCTCGTTAATCAAGAGCCACCACAACGTGGGCGGCCTGCCGGAGCGGATGAAACTCAAGTTACTCGAACCGTTACGCGAACTGTTCAAAGCGGTGGGTGCAGAGTTGGGGCTTCCGAAAGAAGTCGTCTGGCGCCAACCATTTCCCGGCCCCGGATTGGGTGTGCGGGTCTTGGGCGAAATCACCAAGGATCGGCTGGATGTGCTGCGCCAAGCTGACACGATTCTCCTCGAGGAAATGCGCAATACGGACGACTGGTATTGGAAGGTCTGGCAATCATTCTGTGTTTTCCTCCCCGTGAAGTCCGTCGGAGTTATTGGTGACGAACGGAACTATGCGTGGGTGATCGCGGTCCGAGTGGTTGAGAGTATTGATGCCATGACCGCTGATTGGACCCGATTGCCTTACGATCTGCTCCAGAGGATTTCCAATCGG
>CAXBOL010000293.1:0-6365 GCA_963977295.1 uncultured Opitutaceae bacterium | reverse complement strand
CATTGGCTGGACTCCCGGCCAGGTGCCCTACGAAACGTATCCCGGCACCGCCTTTGAGCTCACTCCCGGCACGGATTTGATCTTACAACTCCACATGCTCCCTTCGGGCAAACCGGAGAAAGTGAGCCCGCGCGTCGGCCTGTATTTCAGTGACACCCCATCCTCCCGCATCGGCTACGTGCTATTGCTGCGGGAGAACCAAATCGACATCCCGGCCGGAGCGGAGGACCACACGGTCGAAGAAAGTCTGACTCTGCCCGCTCCAGCGGCCGTGCTCAGCTTGTATCCTCATGCTCACTACCTGGGGCGCGACCTACGCATTTGGGCCGATCTGCCCGATGGATCCCGGCAGTGGTTGATGCGTATCCCGGACTGGGATTTCAACTGGCAGAGCGACTATCGCTTCGTCGAACCGTTGCCGCTACCGGCCGGGACCAAGCTCACCATGCGCTACAGCTTCGACAACACGGCGACCAACCCTCGCAACCCCGCCCGACCTCCGGTCCGCGTGCAAGGCGGTTGGCGATCCTCTGATGAGATGGCCGAAGTCGCCATCCAGCTCTTGCTGGAAAATGCCCAAGATCTGCCCAAAATTGAGGAAGCCCAGGCCCGCTACCAACTGGAGGCCGGTGAGGGGAATTCCGATACGCTCTACAATCTGGCGCTCGCGCTGGATCGCCAAAATCGATTGCCCGAAGCCGCTCGGGCCTACGAAGACGCACTCCACGCCAATCCCCACCACGCCAATAGTCTCAATAATCTCGCCGCTGTCCGCCAATCGCTCGGCGACTCCAGTGCGGCCGCCGCCCTCTACCGTCGCGCTCTCACGGTCGATCCCGCCCTCAGTGCCGCCCGGCGCAATCTAGCAAAAATCCTCCGGGGTAGCGCCCAACCCGAGGAGGCAGTCCGCCTCCTTCAAAACGGACTCACCCAGTTGCCCGCCGACCTCGAAATGCGCCTCGCGCTAGCCGAAATCCACCTGTCCGGTGGTCAAGCGTCCGCGGCCCGCAAGGTGTTGGAAGCAGGATTATCGTGGCATCGCGAGGACCCTCGGCTCCAACTGCAACTCGGCCAAGCCTGCCTCTACACGCAGGATGCCGCCGCCGGTATCGCCCACTTGGAGGAGACCCTCACCTTCTCGCGGGTGAACGAGGGCGTGGTGGACATCGACGCGACCCAACGTATCCAGGCCGAAGCTGCCTTTACCCTCGCCCTGGTCGCTCAGCGGCAACGCGATTTACCGACACTTGAGCGCCGCCTCCGCCAAACCCTTACGCTTCGGCCCACCCACCGGGATGCCCTCATGATGTCGGCCGGTGTCGCACTGATTCAGGACGATACCGTCGGTGCCGAACGCCACTTGGGGGCGCTGTTGCGACTGCCGGATGCCACCCGCCCCACCGAAAAGGACGTTTTGAGCACGCTGCCTTATCCGGAAGGGGCCCTGGTTTGGGCTCGTGCCTTGAAGACGGCCGGGCGCCGCAATGAGGCACGGTTGTTTTTGGATCAACAGGCTAAATTCGCCCAGCAGAACAACCGTTCAGAGTGGGAGCAAAAACTCCTCAGCCTACGCGACCAACTCTAGGCCGGGCGGCAACGTTACCCGACCGGTTAATTTGCGGATCAAATCGACTTCGCATCGAAACTTTAGAATGGTTCAGTCGTCATGAACTTAATGATGACCCGAGTTTCTCGTCTCTTTATCGCCCTCCTCGTGGCTCTTGGCTTTTCGCTAGAACTTATCGCGGCCAAGAAGCCGAAAAAAGAGCCCGACGTGTTGATCGTGGCCGACAATTTTGGCCACGACGTCAATTTGCTGCGGCCTTCCGAGACGAATCCCATCAATTACTTGTTGCTGGGTGGTCAACAATGGGATCTCGGCAGCTCCGTGGCCGGCGAAAAGATGCCACCAGCTTCCGAGCTGGAAGCGCTGATTCATCGCACCTTGGCGTCCCAGGGTTTTACCCACACCCAGGTTGGTGGTCCGATGCCGCAAATCGTCATCGTTTACGGCTATGGTTCGGCTTACCTCGAAGTGGATGAATACAGTGAGGACGATGTAGATTCCGAATCCGGCGAAATCACCGGCTCCACCACGACCACCACCATGCTCAACGGACGGGAAATTTTCGCTCTGGCCGGGGCGGCCAAAGTTCGCGGCAAAATTCTGTCGTCGGCCATCACCGATGAGATCAACGACGCCATCCAAACCGGACGTCTCTACATCACGGTCTCTGCCCTCGACGCGCAGGCCTTGCGGGAAAAGAAAAAGAAAATCGTTTGGCGCACCCGTATCAGTATTCCCAGCCGGGGCAACTGGCTCCCTGACGCCATGGAAGTCATGTTAGCCAGCGCCGCGCCGTTCTTTGGAGCTGATTCCGACATGCCCGTCATTCTACGCGAAGAAGATCGTCGTAAGACCGACGTGCAAATCGGTGAAGCCACGGTGGTGGATGAGCCCTGATTGAGTTGCTGTCTTGGAAAATCTCCTCGCTTCTTCGCCTAGTTCTCTGCTGATGCGCTCCCACCGTTTCTTTCGCTGCCTAGTCGTTCTTGCCCTCACGCTGGGGGCGTCGGCGACGTTTGCCGCCAAACCTAAAAAAGGTCCGGAAGTGCTCATCGTCGCGGAAAAGTTTCAGGGCGAAGCCCGCCTCACCCGCCCCACGCCGGAAAACCCGATCACCTACATGATGTTCCTCGGTAAACAGCGGGACCTGGGCGCGCCAATCGCGGGGGTGAAAATGCCAAGCCAAACCGAAATAGAGACTTTGGTCGCCAACACCCTTAATGCGCAGGGTTACACGCAAAAATTCCCCGGCGACACGATTCCGGATATCTTCATCGTGTTTACCTACGGCGCCGCCTACACCGAAGACGACGGATTGGACACTCTCGAATTTGATGAAGACACCGGCGAATTTTCCGGTATCACCACGATTCCCAACTCCCCTGCCGCCCGGGAACTCTTTGCCCTGGTCGGTGGAGCCAAGGTGCAGCGCCGCGGAACCAAGCGCACCGATACCGATCGATTGTTTATCATGGTCGCTGCCATTGATGGTCCCAAGTGGTTCAAGCGAGAGCAGGAAATCGTGTGGCGCACCCGGATCAGCATCCCCTCGCGTGGATTTAATTTACCCACGTCGATGTCTGTCATGCTGCGCAGCGCAGCGCCCTATTTCGGCACCGACTCCACCGTGCCCGTTTTCTTGCGCGATGAGGATCGGCGGCAGACTGACGTGGAAATTGGTGAGGCCACCGTGGTGGAAGAACCGTAATATCAGTCCTCGCTTGGCGGCCGCACGTCCCGTCGCTATACGATTTGTTCATGCGCTCGCTGCTTGTATTATTCGGGACCCTGCTTGCCGCTGTCATGCTGAGTGGCGGCACTCCGGTCATTGCCGACCTTGTCGGCAAACCTGTGACCCCTCTGCGTTTCACCGAAGACACTTCGGCCGTGATGTTATTCTTTGTCGCACCGGATTGCCCGATATCCAATCGCTATGCGCCCACCATCGCGCGCCTCGCGTCAACGTATGCCGCCAAGGGGGTGGAAACGTGGCTGATTTACGCGGATGATCAGGCTGACCCGGTGGTCATTCGCACCCATCAATCTGAATTTAAGTTGGAGCTCCCTACCGCTCTGGATCGTGAGTATACTCTTACCAAATACACTGGCGCCGACGTAACGCCCGAAGTCGTCGTTTACGTTCCTGGCTCCAGCGCAGAGGCACCTCCCCAACTGGTTTACCGTGGGCGCATCGACGACCAATATGAAGGATTCGGTCGCTACCGCCCGACCGCCACGAGTTCAGAACTCACTCAGACCCTCGACCAAGTTTTCGCCGGAAGCGTTCCCACTCCAGTAATCACCAAGGCCATCGGCTGCTACATCCCGCGGTAGTGTCGGGTGCTTCGTCGCCAAGCTAAGTCCTGTTTCGCCCTTCCCGCGGCGTCTTTTACCCTGCGCGATTTGATTGAGGAAAAAATCAAGCTGACGGTTCCCCGTTCTTCGTGCCACCTTCGACCGCCTAACGATCCATGAACGGAGAATCCTGCTGTAGTCCCCCCCATCCTGAATCCGTCGCCGCGGTTCCGACCGTCGCGGATGCTCCCGTATTCCAACGCATTAACTCCGGATCGACCGATGGCATGGTGCTGATCCCCGGGGGCACTTTCTTGATGGGCAACGAGCGCGATTACGGGTTTGCCTCCGATGGCGAAGGCCCGATTCATCCGGTCACGCTAACCCCGTTTTGGATGGATACGACCACCGTGACCAACCGGCAGTTCAATGATTTCGTCAACGCGACCGGGTATAAAACCGAATCCGAAACTTTTGGTTGGTCTTTTGTTTTCCACGGCCTGCTCACGCCAAAGCAGCAAGCGACCGCCGTGCGGGCCCGCGCCCTCGGCACCGAATGGTGGTGTCGCGTCGAAGGCGCTCATTGGCGTCACCCCGAGGGGCCCGGCACCAACATAAAAAAACGCTGGCACCACCCGGCGGTGCACATCTCGTGGCACGACGCCCGGGTTTACGCGGCGTGGTCCGGCAAACGTCTCGCAACCGAAGCCGAATGGGAATTTGCGGCGCGCGGCGGGATCCCGTCAGACCCACCATGCCGCTTTCCGTGGGGGGACGATCTCGAACCCGAAGGCAAACACTGCATGAACGTGTGGCAGGGCAAGTTTCCGGTCCAAAACACCCAAGCCGATGGGCACTATGGCACCGCTCCGGCTCAGTCGTACCGGGCAAATGGTTACGGGCTCTATCAAATGACCGGAAACGTGTGGGAATGGGGCTGGGATTTTTTTGCCACCGACTTTTACGCGCATTCCCCCGCGGTCGATCCCACCGGTCCCGTTACGCCTTCCGATCGCCGCATCATGCGCGGTGGCAGTTTTCTGTGTCATCACAGCTACTGCAACCGCTACCGGGTCGACGCTCGCAGCAGCAACACGCCGGACAGCGCGAGTTCCAACATCGGCTTTCGCTGCGTGCGCGATGTTTGAGCCAGAAGCGAGGTGGTTTCGGGCGGTTCGAGATCAGGGCAAGAGCGTCAGCGTGATCCGGCGCACATCCATCACCGATTGACCCGGAATTTCGAGTGCTCGCAGCGTTAAGGGCCCTTCTCCAGCGGCCAGCTTGATCTGCCCGAGAGACAACGAGTGGAAGGGTTTCATCTGACTTTCCGCTACGGGACGCTCGACGGTGTCTTGATTCGTGTAGAGCGGCGGATCCCATGCGGGAGTGACTCGACCCGATAGTTTGGACCCCTTGAAGTCCAATTCAATGGTCGAACCGGCATCCTTCACTTTGCAGGTATAGTCGATGTCAACCTGGTAGAGCCCGCCCGTGTGCACGTCGATATTCCACACCATACGATCATTCAAGGTCGTCCAATTCACGAAATAGGAGCTGTTGGGCGCCTTGCTGCTGCGCTCCACCGTGCCGATAGGTTCACCATCCCGCGCCGGCAGCATGGTGATGGGAAATTCACGATAACCCACGGGAGACGGTCGCGGATCTACTGCGTTGCCGGGCCCCTTTTTCTTCGGCTTTGCAGCGGTGCCAAACATCTCCATCCGCCACGCTGCAACCGCCGCGTTTAACTCCGCTGCGAGTTCGGGTTCTCGATCGTTGACCGGGGTCGATTGACTCGGATCCGCGACCATGTCGTAGAGATTGCCGTCGTCGTCCAAGCGATGGGTTTGGGTGCGGACCGTGACGCGTCCCGCCCAAGTTGAAAAGTGGCGATAACCGGGCCAATCGGCCGACTTTTGCATCAACAGCGGTGTGAGATCGCGGCCGTCGAGCGGCTTTTCCCCAACCCGATTGATCTCCGCCAACGCGGTCAGGGTCGGCAGTAAATCGATGGCGCCGCTGATTTGGGTGATGGTGTGCCCCGCAGGAATCTTTGCCGGCCAGCGAATAAAACAGACCGACCGCAGCCCGCCCTCATCAGTGCTGGCCTTACGCCCCTTCATCTCCCCGTTCCAACGATAGCTGTTGGGTCCATTATCCGAAAAATAAACCACGATGGTATTATCGTCGACGCCCAGTTCACTGAGTTTGGCGAGCACCCGACCGACGTTCATGTCTTGATTCTCCACCATCGCGAGCGCGCAGCGGGTATGGTCATCGACTTCCGCCTTGGCATTGTGCGCCGGCTGGGTGATCGGCATGTCTTTGAATCGATTCCAGTTCTCCTCGGGCACCGCCCAAGGGGAATGCGGCGTCGAGAACGGCACGTAGCAAAAGAACGGACTGTCCTTGTTTTGTTCGATGAAACTAAGCGCCCGATCCGTGCACACATCGACGATGTAGCCCTCGGTCCGCACCATGCGTCCGTTGTCTTCCAGCGGCG
>CAXBOL010000292.1:0-6368 GCA_963977295.1 uncultured Opitutaceae bacterium | reverse complement strand
GACCGTCCAGCGTTCGAGATCGTTGATGAGGGACTCGCGGGATTCGGCCGGGGCGGAGGAGATCGAGCCACGTTCAGTCAGGACGCGTCGGGCCTGCGCTTGATGGTTGGAGTGGGGGAGGAGGAGCAGGTTAAGCAGCGCGATGTTGGATTGCGTGGTGAGATCCTGGGTGGGCGGAGTGGGCATGGCCTTGGGGGCGACGCGCCAGATGCGGCCGTGGACCTTGTCGCGGCGGGTATCGCGGAAATCGACCTCACCGTGTTGGATGATGGGGTTGCTCCAGTCGGCGATGTAGAGCGCGCCGTCGGGGCCCATTTTTACGTCGATGGGCCGGAAGGAATCTGCGGTGGTGCGCAGCACGTCGGACTGCTCGCGGCCAAGGAAGCCGGCACCATCGTCGGTGACGTGGAAGCGCACCACGCGGTTGGCGCGAAAGTCGCAAGTGATAAGATCGTTTTGCCAATCAGACGGGTAGGCCGGGCTTTGCACGATTTCGAGTCCGCAAAACTTGGGATAAGAGCCGGGTGTAATCGTTTGAAGGATACGTCGAGCAGGAGCGAGGGTGCGGTAAGTCGCACCGGTCACGCCCCAACTGAGACCCTCGAAGCCGGCGCCGTCGGAAAGGAAAGATTGACCAAAGGCATCGAACGCATGACCCCACCCATTGATGAGGCCGCGGTAGTGAATCGATAGGGACTGATCGCGGGGATCGAAGCGGAAGACGCCGCCGGCCTTGAGATCGATCACGCCGTGGGGGGTCTCGGTGCGAGTGCGAGTGTAGACCGACTGGTTCATGTAGAGGCGGCCGTCGGGCCCCCATTGTGGCGTATGCAGATTATGGTGACTGTCCTCCGTGCCGAAGCCGCTGAGCACGATACGTTTTTCATCGGCAATGCCGTCACCGTCGGTGTCGCGGAAATGGAGCAGCTCGGTGCTTTGCGCGACGTAAACGCCATCGTCGCCGGGGAGAACGCCGGTGGGGATGAGCAAGCCGCCGGCGAACGTCGTGACTTTGTCTGCGACGCCTTGGCCGGTGGTGTCTTCGAGGATGAGGATGCGATCAGCGGGAGCCTGACCGGGTTCGATCTGCGGATAGACGGTGGAGGACGCGATCCACAAGCGGCCTTGGGGATCAAAGTTCAAATGGATCGGTTTGTTGATCAGCGGATTCTCGGCCCAGAGGGTGACCTCGAACCCGTCGGCGACCTCGAAGTCGGGATGGGCCTGCGGGGTGACTTCGAGCACACGATTGGTGAGTCGCGATTCCGGCACGGTGATCTGGGCTGGGCGCAGGGGACGGAGGGCGGCGATGTTTTGATCCTCGGCGGCGACGAGTTGGTCGAACTCCAACACTTCGGCGGCGTTGTTGCCCTGCTCTTTTTTGCGGAAGCCGAAGATGTAAGCCATATTGGCGGGCCGGGAACGGTTGAAGAACGCTTGATTCTTACGGATGACGGCCTGGCGGAGAGGCTCGGTGTGCGGGCTGGTGCGCCAGATCCCGGGAGCGGCCCAGAGTTGGTCTTCGAGGGTTTCCGCGAGTTGGCGGTAACCGTCGGCAGTGAGGTGAATACCGTTGAAGGTGAGGGGGGCGCCGTCGGGTTGCGGCGGGAGGTCCAATGATGGGCGGGTGAGTCCTGAGAGGTTGACGTAAGGGGACTGGTGGGACTGGGCGAGGTCAGCGATAACTTCGGTGTAGGCGGCCAGATTGGTGTTGTGAGGGGCGGGGTTGGGCCAGGGGGCACCGAGGGATTCGTGGGCGATGGGGCTCAGGAAAATGAAACGCACTTCGGGTGAGATGGCACGAAGTTGATCGAGGAGTTGGACGTAGTGGGTGCGAAAACCCGCCAGACCGGCGGGGCCATCGAACGAGTTCGCCATGCCGTAACCAAGGACGACGACGGTGGGTTGGGCCTCGGTGAGTTGGGCAAGGAGTTGGCGCCAGCTTTCGTCGGCGGGTTCGCGTCCGGCTTGGAGCAGGCTGAGACTCAGCCGTGATTTACCATCGGGGGTGTCCCCACTCCACCCGAGATTGCGGAAGGTGACGTCGCGATCGGGGAACCGAGAGGCGAACATGACATCGAGCCAGCCCTGGTATTGTTCCCGCTCGATGAGGGTGTCTCCAAGGTAAACGACGCGGTCGCCGTCGTGGAGCTCGAAAGCGGAGGCTTCGGAGGGCGTGGCCTCGGATTGGACGTTCTGGCGGGAGCAACTGGTGAAGGCAAAAGCGACCGCAGTGATAACGAGGGCCGTGAGACGGGAACGGAGGTGGGGCATGGGCGGGTGGCGGTGAGGTGGGGGAATCGGCCGTTACTTATACGTCGGCCTGGGGAGCAAGGGCGACCGGGGTCGCAGCCGCGCGCTAAGGGGTTTGGCGGAAGACGAAGACGCCGGCTTTGTTGGAGGTGATGATGTCGGGTCGGTCATCGCCGTTCAGATCGGCAACCTTAAATTGGGTGCCGACGCCGGAGGCATCGTCGACAAGGTGGGGTTCGAATCGTGCGCCGTCTTGGTCGCGGACAAGGCGGAACCAGTAGACGACGGCGGGGGCATCGGCATCGACATCGCCACCGGGACCATGGGCCCAGTAGCGCTTGCCGGATATGATGTCCATGAGGCCATCGCCGTCGATGTCCGCGAGCTCGATGGCGTGGGCTTGAGAGAATTGGACGCCGCGAATGAGAGTGTTGGCGGTGCGAGCAATGACGGGGTGGTCGATCCACGCGGTGCTGCCGTCGAGGTTACGTTTTTGTTCGAACCAGCTGAGGCCATATTCGTGCGCATGGATACTTGTGATGACATCGTTGAGGCCGTCGGCATTCACGTCGTAGGCATACATTTGGGCGCCGCCCTTGGTGCCGAATTCGGCGGGATGGTGAGGCCACTCGGGGTCTCCGGTGAGGTCGGCGGGTTGCTCAAACCAACCGTTGGCCGCGAGCAGATCGGTGCGACCGTCGCCGTTGATGTCGCCGGCACCGATCCCGTGGGTGTAGCGCTGCCAATGGGCTTCGGGAGTGACGGGATGAAATTGCCAAGGAGCGTCGGGGGAGGCTCCGGCGGCAGGGGCGGCCCATCCGAACTTTTTGTCGGTGGAGAAGATGAGTTCGAGAGAGTTGTCGCCAACAAGATCGAGCAGCTGCGGGGACTCGGTGCCGACCGTCGGGTGCACCACGATTTCCGGCCAATCGCCGCCTTTTTTACCGGGGTTTTTCAACCAGTGGGTGGCCCGTCCCGGCCAGCCGACGCGGAGGATGTCAGTGAGGCCATCAGCGTCGAAATCGTGAGCGTCCATGATGAACGCGTTGGAATAACTGTGCGGATCGAACGCGTGAGGGGCGCCGAGTTCGCGCTTTTTGGTGAATTCGGGTCCGAGGTAGGCGAAGGGGCCGGCGATCACATCGGGGTGGCCGTCCTGATTGACGTCTGCCACTGCCACCCCTTCGGAGAAGAAGCGGTTGGTCAGTTGTTGTTTAGCAAACTGAACTGGGGAGTCGGCGAGGAGGAGCGGGAGTGCGGAGGCGAAGGTGGCGGTAATGAGGTAGGAACGCATGAGGTAAGTGAGGGGAGAGGGGGGCAGGGTAGGGGAAAGAGTCAAAGGCGGTATGGGACCCTCCGGTCAGCCTGAGCTAGTGAGTAACGAAATACACTGAGAACGCGAAACCGTCTGTATGGTAACGTTTTTGAACCAGGGGTGGAGCGAGGTGGCTCAGCGGTCGCGACGTCATGGATTCTAAGGGGATGCCTGCTAACGAGTTACTGAAGGTTAAAGGCGAGGTTCGCAGGACAGAAATCGATTACATTTACGCCTCGGGTTCCTCGATGACGAGATTGGTGAGAGTGCCGATATTTTCGATTTCGATGCTCACCTCGTCGCCGGGGCGCAGCCAACGGGGTTCGGGTTTGGTGGCCATGCCGACGCCGTGGGGAGTGCCGGTAAGAATGACGGTGCCAGGAATGAGGGTAGTGCTGCCGCTGAGGTATTCGATGATGGCAGGCACATCGAAGATCATGTCGTCGGTATTCCAGTCCTGCACACGATCGCCGTTGAGGATGGTGGCGATCTTCAGAGCGTTCGGATTGGGAATTTCGTCGGTCGTGGTGAGACAAGGACCGAGGGGCGCGAAGGTATCAAAAAACTTGCCTCGGCACCATTGGCCGCCGCCGAGTCGAATTTGGTGGTCGCGGGCGGACACGTCGTTGGCACACGTGTAGCCGAGCACATAGTGGAGGGCGTTGGCGCGAGGCACGTTCTTGGCGGCCTTGCCGATAACGACGGCGAGTTCGCATTCGTAGTCGACCTCGTCGCTGCGGAGGACGCGGGGGAGTTCGATGGGGTCACCGGGATTTTGCGTGGTGTTGATTCCCTTGATGAAGAGGACGGGACGTTCGGGGAATTTCATTCCGCTTTCTTCGGCGTGTTTGCGGTAGTTGAGGCCGATGCAGAGGATTTGGGTGGGGGCGAGTGGCGCGAGGAGTTTGGTTACCTCGGCGTCCTCCCCACTTGGTGTGAGCGTGCCGTAAAGATCGCCGGTGAGGCGTTCAGCAGTGCCGTCGGTGCGGAGAGAACCGAAGTGAATGGAACCGGAGGAGTCTTGGTAACGAATGATTTTCATGAGTGGGTGGCGGGAGAGGCGCTGGTGACGCGAATTTTCGATGACGAATGACTAGTGTTGAATGAGGGAGGGTT
The DNA here is from genome assembly GCA_963977295.1 of uncultured Opitutaceae bacterium. Classification (GTDB taxonomy): domain Bacteria; phylum Verrucomicrobiota; class Verrucomicrobiia; order Opitutales; family Opitutaceae; genus Actomonas. The sequence continues at coordinate 1,684 of CAXBOL010000292.1, read as the reverse complement.
GAGACAGGATCATATTTGACGGCGGATAAACCAGAAAGGTTTACACCTTCGCCGAGACTTCGGCACACTGGTTGTCTACCGACTACGCGATGGAACCGATAGGCCTGTTGAATTTGTCTAATTCTTGAGAGTGTTTGAGTGCGTCAGTTTTCCGTTATTATTCGGGTCCATTCGCGGTTGATATCTGCGGCGTTGGGGTTGATTTTATTTTCCGGCGCTCCACCCACTGTCGAGCATGAGCGTGCTGCCGGTCATCATGGCGGAGGCGTCGGCCGCGAGGTAAAGCGCAGCTGCGGCAACTTCGTCGGGGCGAGCCATGCGGCCGTTGAGTTGGGTGGAGGACATCTCTCTATAGGCGGCCTCAGGATCGGAGTATTCGGCGATCCGTGCTTTAACAAAAGGAGTTTCCACGCGCCCTGGGCATATCGCGTTAAAGCGCACACCGGAGTGGGAATGATCGACCGCGAGTGCTTTGGTGAGTCCGATGACGCCGAACTTCGTGATGGTATACGCGAGTCGGTCTTGGATACCGATGACCCCGCACACTGAGGCCATGTTGATCACGCTACCAGATCCGCGAGTCAGCATGGCTGGCACGAAAGCGTGGCAGAGGTTGAAGGGACCGCGGACATTGACGGCATGCAGTCGATCCAGATCAGCGGCGGTGGTTTGCAACAAATTACCCACGTGGCCGATGCCGGCGTTGTTGACCAAGATGTCGAGCGCAGGGATTTGTTTGGCAAGCTGGGCTACGGAGGCGGGATCGCTGACGTCGAGCTTGGCGATTTCGGCTTGGCCGCCTGCCTGGCGGATGGAGGCGACCGTGGTGTTGCCGGCGGTCGCATCGCGATCAACGACCCAGACGGTGGCACCTTGACGGGCGAAGAGTTGAGCAATGGCTTGGCCGATACCGGATCCTGCGCCGGTAACGAGGGCGGTTTTATGATCGAGACGAAACATGGAGTAATGGTAGGCTGAATACAAAAGACTCAAACGGAGAAAAGTGGTTACTCGCGATTGGGGGCGCGCCAGAATTTGATTACGTCGCGGGGGTGGCTGTTGGTGTGGGAAGAGAGGGCAAAGGCGCCGGCCATTTCGCAGGTGATTGCGGCACCGATGCCTTTGGCCCCGTCGGTGACAGGAACGACGTGACTTTGCGGTTCGAGTTTCATTGAGGGTCGACTTCCAGCCAAGAGTTCCCCCGCGGTTCCGGCGAGCGAGAACTATTTACGACCTTCGGATTAACCGCAACACGCCGGATGGCCGTCTCCTTAAAAGAAGGGACGGGTTAATAAAGCTTGCGTTAGTTCGGGTTGGAGGTCTTGGTGGGGTGATGAGGCAGGCACGAATCAAGGTGGATCCGGAGCAGGGGCAGGCGGTTTACCATGTCATGACTCGCACGGTGAACGGCGAGCACCTGTTCGATGATGTCGCTAAGGAGGTGCTGCGGAAACAGCTCTGGCAGATTGCGGACTATTGCGGTCTGGAAATTATCACTTACGCCATTATGTCCAACCATTTCCATGTGCTGGTGCGGGTCCCGCATAAGCGGTTAGTTGATGATAATGAATTGGTTCGGCGTTACCGGGTGCTTTATCCTAAACCTACGAAATACCAAACGACTCGGTTTGAGGTGATTCAGTCGCAACTCAAATCTGACGACTTGGAGGCGAACGAGTGGCGG